>NZ_JBFUMH010000167.1:0-11378 GCF_054049475.1 Microvirga sp. P5_D2
ATACAGGGCTTGCAGGTATCTAGCCACTCCGAGTCTTGGAAGACTCGTAGTTATCGCAGGCTCACGTAAAAGCCGGCGGCGCACACGCAGCGTATCCTGACAAGGAAGGTATGGATCCGAATTGCGCATCATACGCACCGTTTGATCGTCTGATCATCCTGTCAGTGCCAAAGGCTCGCGGTATCGCTGACCAGCCTCGGCCTTGCAACGCACTCCCAGTTGCGTTGCGTCGTAAACACTTGGACGCCCACCGGAAACGACATGAGAAACCTCCGCGTTTGCTATGTTTGAAAGGGCTTTTGAAATGGCATCGATATTTGTGTGTGGCGATATCGTGAATTACGGATGCGCAAGCGGTCGAGTCTGCGCACCGGACTTGGCCGAAATCATAGTCAATGCCGATTATTCCATTGGGAATTTTGAAGCGCCGGTTCAAAGCTCCGGCAAGCCCCAGCCCAAGTCTGGCATACGTCATCAGCAGCGCGCCGAAACGGTGGCAGGACTAAGAGCTCAGGGTTTCGATCTGCTGCTTCTCGCGAATAACCACATCATAGATTACGGAGCCGCTGGCTTGGCCGAAACGCTGAAATTGGCAGGAGAGGCCAGGCTTGACACGCTTGGGGCCGGTTTCGACGCTGCGGCAGCCTACCAACCTCTTCTTCGAACGATCGGGGGATTCCGGGTCGCCATGCTCAATGCTGCCGAAGCTCAATTCGGAATCATTGACGGTTTCGATAGGGCGCAAGGGGCAGGGTTCGCATGGATCAACGACAGCAGAATAGACAAGGCTATTGTTCAGCTGAGGAAGGAAAGCGACCTTATCATCGTCTTCTCACATGCTGGCCTTGAATATTATCCGATCCCGCAAAAAGGATGGAGAGATCGCTACAAACACCTCTGCGATCTGGGAGCCGATGTCGTCATCGGCTCTCATCCTCACGTTCCACAAGGATACGAGATTCATTCAGGATCACTGATTTTCTATAGTCTTGGAAATTTCTTTTTCGACTTCGGTAGCTTTCGAAATAAAGAAGATCGCTCCTATTCGGTCCTGCTGGAGCTATCAACTGATAGACCTCTCCAATTCAGGCCAATTTATCACCACAAACAGGATGGGATTGTTCAGGTCTCGCCTGCTGATCGCCAGATCGGTCTTGAGGAACKGTGCAGCCGTTTGGAAGGCGACTACGAGCGACAACATGATCTGATGAGCCTGCAAACCTACGAGCGGATCAGGCGGAAGCTCCGCTTTTCGTTGTTGCCTTTGCCGCTTGAGGGCGGAATCAGGCCAATGCTGCGAAGGATAAAATCCCTGATGCTCGGCAGAGGTGAAAGGATCGACAAGGATCTATTGCTGCTGCATCTTTTGAGAAACGAGGCCTACCGCTTTGCGGCTACCCATGCTCTCGAGGTGATATCGCGGGAAAGATACGGCAAGCCGTAGGTCCTGCCAGCTCCACACAACCCCGGACGGCCACACCGTCAAGCATGCCCGACGCCCATGGCAGCACGTTCCGCATCCGATGGCGCCAAATAGCAATTTTCAACCGCTTCGCCGAAGTTGAGAAAAACCTGCTTGTTCGATATGCTAGCGAGACTTGCTGAAGGTGATGGAACCTACGGCCTTCTGCGAACGATAGGAGAGTTGCCGGGAAGCTTGCATCGCCTCAATCCAAAAGCTGGACTGCTCCGCCAAACTTCCCGCTTGTTTTCTTCAAGAAAGCCGCCCACGAAATCTTCGTATGCTTTTGAGCGGCACCCTCTTACGTCAAAGTCGAGAAGGAAAAGGCGTGCTCAGCTTCCACTCTCCATCGGGAGGTGAAATTGATCAAGACACTCGTCAGTTTTCTTGAGCCGCACCTGAACGATAAAGCTTTCGTCTATCAAAATCATTTTCGCGCTCACAGGCGGCTTCCTGATCTCATGAGACAAAGCCGTTTCACTGATCGAATGGCCTTTCGGAGACTTTATCCCTCAGCTTTATTCACGCCACTATCCGACAAAATTCAAGCTCGTGATTATGTGAAGGAACTTGTGGGAGAGAAATACCTCATCCCCCTCCTTGCCGTCACGACTGACATCGATGACTTCGCTTTTGAAAATCTCCCTTCTTCGTTTGCCATGAAAGCCAGTCATGGGTCGAAGTGGAACGAGTTCGTATATGACAAGAGTGAAGTRGATATCAAAGCGCTGCGCACCAAGGCACGCAATTGGCTATCGCAGAACTATTACACGAAGCTGAGGGAACGACATTACCGTGAAATATCCCCACGCATTTTGTTTGAGACGCTCCTGTCCGATGAGGGCAAAATGCCAAAGGACTACAAGGTCCACTGCTTCAGAAAAAATGGAACGTTAACTCAGATTGTCCAAGTCGTCAGCAATCGGTTTGAAGCTCAAAAAGCCAATTACTTCACATCAAATTGGGATCCGATCGACATGACTCAAGGATATCCATCTATCCCAAGCGAACAACTTCCGCGCCCAGAAAGTTTGGACGAGCTCCTATTCGTTTCTGATGCACTATCAAGAAGCTTCAATTATGTACGAGTTGATTTATATCTGATCGATAAGATCTATTTTGGCGAGATGTCGTTCACGCCGAATGCTGGACTATTAAAGTTCAGCCCGGACAGTATGGACAAGAGATGGGCTGACCTATTTGAGAAGGATCGCCCCCAATCCGCGCAAGCTTGAGTGACAACCGCTTAGTTCTTGCGAAAAGCTTCTTCAAGCAAATTTGGGGCTAACACCGATTGACGAGACAAGCCCTGACGGCATGCAATGAACCGACCTTCTTGGATATTTGTCGATCTCAGCAGCTGGGCTTGCCAACGCGCTAGGGCGAACATCGCCCAGCTCAAAGCAACCCCGGTTTCCTAAAAGACTTGCGCGGGAGCCTCCTCCCTTCAAGCATTCACGGTGCTTTGGGCCGAACAAGGTTGTTTTCTACCGGACGCCGATGATACGCTTGAGCCGTAGGTTGGAGGAGCGCGTTGTGGGCCAAGTTCAATCTCGCGAACCTGACCGCCAGGAGGCGCAGGACCACCCGATCCGGGCCAACCGACAGGCCCAGCGTAGCATACCTTACGAGAGTGCACCGGATGTAACGCAAGCCGCGCCGATTGGGCCGATCATCTTCCCTTTCACCGGGTTTGGCGTCGGCGGAAGCCACATCTCCACGTTCAACTTGGCGCGATCGCTTGAGGACGATTATGGCTTGCGGTCAGTAATCGTCGCCGCGGAAGGGTCGCCTGTTGCTAAGGAGGCCGCTCGAACCGGCCTCGAAGTCCATCTGATCTTGAATCCACCAGCCAGTGTGCGCTCCCTTCTAGCCGATGTTACAAATCTTCCGGCGCGAATGCGGTTCTTGCGGCGGTATGGTTCAAACGCCGTTCTGCATTGCAATGACATTTGGACACTTCGGTCCTGGGGAGTGCCGGGGAAAATGATCGGCATGCCAGTCATCTATCATCATCGGCAGTTCGAGAAAAGGGCCTGGCCCAACAGAATTCTCATCGCAATGGCCAGCTCCGTCGTAAGCATCTCGGAAGCCTGCCGGCGCAACTTGGCATTTTTGCCCGATGATCGGGTGCACAACATCGTCAATCCTTTTCCGGAAGGCGCAGACATTGATGCAAACGTCTGCAGAGCCGAATTGGAAGACCGATGGCTGGGCGATGGCGCGATCGTTCTCGTCGGCTTCGCCGGCACATTCGCGCGCCGCAAGCGCCCTGACTTTTTCCTCGATATCTGTGGCGCGCTTGCCGAGCGAGACCCTCGCGCCCGTTTCGTTCTATCAGGGCGTGACAGCGGCTTCACAGCTGAAGCGCTATCGACTCACGCACGCCGGCTTGGGTTGGCCGAGAGGACTTTCGTTGCCGGATTCCGTTCACCGCCTGAGAGGAACATCGCTCCTCTGGATGTGCTGATCGCTCCAGCGTTTGCTGAGCCCTTTGGCCGCACATTGGTGGAGGCGATGCTGCTGGGTGTTCCTTATGTCGCCACCGCTGACGCCGGTCACAATGAGATCTTCTCGCGTTGGGGCGGCGGGCGGATCGTCGAGCGTGCAGCGACAGCGGACCAATTCGCTGATGAGATCATGCAGACTCTCGCATCGCGGGACTCGGTCATCCTATCCGAAGGGAGACGCCGCCAACTGGCCGAAGAGGTATCGCCCCGCGCCCATGCCGGAAAGGTGCTCGACGTCTATCGGAGCGTCCTGTCTCGATGAGCGTGCTTCCGACGGTTATGAATCAGTGCCGGCAGGAAAACCCGCGCCGGAGGAAGACTTGACAATGCGCCACGCTCTAGAGCATCGGACGGCAACGCCGATTGAAAGGCTTCCCTTCGGGGCGCAGGAGTGCTTCCCTTCCGAGGCCAGGAAGTGGATCATGACCAAGAGCTATTCCCTTGATCTGCGTGTGCGGGTGGTGGCCTTTGTTGAAGCCAGCCACTCCTGCCAGGCGGTGGCGCGCCACTTTGGGGTGAGCAACAGCTTCGCCATCAAGCTGCTGCAGCGCCAGCGACAGTCGGGATCACCAACCCCAGCACGTCAGGGCCGGCCGCCTGACCACAGAAGACTTTCGCCCTACGAGACGTTTCTGATCCAAGCCGTCGAGACCAAGCCGGACATCGCCATGCCCGAACTCGCGGCTCGACTTCTGGAGTAGCATGGAATTACCCCGCCCGGCGGCTCTCTCACGTCTGCTGTGCCGGCACGGCTTCACGTATAAAAAAGCCTAGATGGCCACGGAATGCGCACGCGCCGACATTCGGGATGAACGCCGCGTCTGGAGGGCTCGGCGTCAGGCCCGCATCGGCTGGTGTTTCTCGATAAAACGTACGTCAATACCAAGATGACGCGCCTGCGCGGACGTAGCCGCAGAGGCCAACCCTTGCGCGCTTTAGCACCCTTCGGTCACTGGAAGACGCACACCTTCATCGCTGGGCTGCGCTGCCATGAGTTGTGTGCGCCCTGGATCATCGCCGGCCCGATTACCCGCTTGGCGTTCGACATTTACATTGAGACACAACTGGCGCCGACCTTGCAGGAAGGCGACCTCGTGATCCTCGACAACCTCGCGGTCCACAAGAGTGTGCGAGCGGCGGAGTGTCTGAGGCAACGAGGCACCTGATTCCTATTCCTGCCAGCTTACTCGCCCGATTTGAACCCAATCGAGCCGGCCTTCGCAAAGATCAAAGCGCATCTGCGCAAAGCCGAAACCCGAACCGTTGACGGGCTCTGGCGCACCCTTGGCGACATCTGCAATTTTGTTCGAAACAAACGAATGCTGGAACTATCTCAGGGCTGCAGGATATGCATCCGTGTAAGCGTCCGATGCTCGAACTGCGCTCGCGCCGATCAAGCACCACCTCGTGCTGCACAAGCGTACCCGAGAGAGGCGCGCGGCGCGGTTCTATGTGCTCACGATCGAGCGGGATCTGCTCGGGACTGTGCGCAACTGGGGCAGGATCGGCACCAAAGGGCAGGAGCTGGTCGAGGTGTCCGATAGCGAGATCGAGGCCGGTGAGGCGCTGGAGGCAATTGACAGAGTCAAGCGCCGGCGCGGCTATCACAATCTGTGAGGCTAATTTAGATTTACCAGGCGCAAGAAACAGTCCCAATGGAATACTGCTGGGCGCTTTTGACTCCTGAGCTGATAGACGATCTATCTGCTTAGCAGCTTATGAATA
Organism: Microvirga sp. P5_D2; assembly: GCF_054049475.1. Classification (NCBI taxonomy): domain Bacteria; kingdom Pseudomonadati; phylum Pseudomonadota; class Alphaproteobacteria; order Hyphomicrobiales; family Methylobacteriaceae; genus Microvirga; species Microvirga sp. P5_D2. The sequence continues at coordinate 5,698 of NZ_JBFUMH010000167.1, forward strand.
AGGCGCTCTGGCAGCGATGGCGACGTAGTTTTGATCTCCAAGAGCCGTGGATCGCTCGAGTTTGCAAGCTTCTGGGCCCACCCCCAGCCGTTATCTTCGATAAAATTGCCAAATCCAGAATGCTGAAGAACAAGCTTTTCCCACACCTGTCGGATCTGGGCTGTGTTTTTCTGCTCGTCTGTCATCGAGCGAACGAATTCCTTTTGCAGTGCTGCAGGGCTCTTCGAATAGGACCAGTCCAGATCATCGAACAGGATCCATCCTCCAGGCCTGAGCACTTTCTCGACCAGGAAGAAAGCGAAACCATCGGTGTCCCAGGTGTGAGCCCCATCAATGAACACAAATTCAAATGGCTCCAGCACATACGCTTCGAGGTTTCTCATCAGGTGCCATGTATACGAAATTGGATCGTAGTGTAGGTCAACCAGGCTCTCCAGCCCGGCATGAATTATAAGGTCCTGAGCACTCGGAGTGCGCTCGAATGCACTATGGTTGTCGACAGCAACGACTTTGCCCCTGCCCAGGGTCTGGACGGCTCCGGCGATCCACACGGTCCCGACCCCGTGGGCAAATCCCAGTTCAAGGCAGCGAGTCAAGCGGTACTTGCGGATGAAATCGTAAAGGTTGCGTCCTCGGTCTGGGTGGGTGTGGGGTGTGGTGCCGACAACAAATTTGATCTCCTCTGGGCTCATGCAGACCTCCTCTGAGTTCATTGCTGAGGACGTAGTGAAAACCGAGGCCTTGAGGGAGCGGAGACTCTGCTGGCCTCTGACTAGTGCGCCTGCGTGGCAGGTAGCCTGCGACATTGTCCACGATGTCGTTTCTTTCGTCCACATCATGGCAATCGTGTTCGCTGCTAGGTATTTTTCCGTTGAAAGCTATAGCGCACCCTGGACACAGGGCTTAACTCGCGAACCGAAAAAGGCGTATAAGGCCGTCTGTGGACGGCGCCTGTGTGGCAAGAGGGCTCTTGGTGTTTTGACACTTTGGTCGGGTGCCGCCCTGTGTTCGGCCTTGATATGCGGCCTCATGACGGCTGGTCCTGATGAAGTTCGCGGATCAGGTCGCCATCGTTTATGCTGCGTCTGAGCAAAACGGCCTTCTCGGGCTGCTCTGCCCCCCGGCTCGACTGGTTCGTCATCACCACCTCACCAATCCTGCAAATGTCTCGTCCGGCTCCAAAGGCTGCCTACGCGGGCGCAGCCGCCGGAGCACAGTATCCTTCCTTGTCCTGCAGGACCGCCCAGCCGATCCGAGCCAGCTTGTTGGCGATGGCGGTCTTGACCGCGCTGGCTGGAAAGCATGAGCCTCTATCGGTGAGCTCGTGCGTGACCTTGAAGGGAGCAGCACGGATCGCCTCTTTGAGGAAGGCGATCGCGCTGCTCGTTAGCTCATCATCTCTGACAGCCAGATGCACCCAGCGCGAGCAGCGGTCGATGGCGACATACAGATAGCGCCTGCGGCGCTCGCCGTTGGCGGTCTGTCGCTTGGGCAGGTGCTTGATGTCCAGGTGCGCGAAGCCGAGGTCATCCTCCTTGGGCGTGCCGCTCTCGCGCCTGCGCTGATGAGCCCACTGCAGGTGGCCGAGCCCCTCAGCCTTGAGGATGCGGTAGACGGCATCGCGGTTGCGACGCAGCAGGAATTGCGTGACCACAAAAGTCAGATCATTGAGGGGAAAGCCGGTCGAGCGGCGCAGGGCACAGACGGTGGCACGTTCCTCGTCCGTGGCTTTCCAGGGCAGCTTGTGCGGCCGGTTGCTGTGGTCCTGGCAGTCCTGTGCTCCGCGCTTGCGCCATTTGCAGATGGTCTCGGTGCTCACGCAGAAGCGTTTGGCGAGTATGCCCGTCGGCTCGGGTGAGCGGGCAATCTCGTCGCGAACGGCCGGAGTGGTGCGGGCTTGCGGATGGATAGACAGCATCAGGTCCTCCCTCGACGAGGCAATGAGCGAACCGTCCACTCAAAGCGCCAGACATACTCCTCGATCGTCCAACACACCCGGCCCTAACAACGAACCCCTACCAAACAGCTAAAGTAAGGAAGCGCCTCGACCGCGAGCCGGTCGAGAGCCAGCCACTTCGAGTTGAGGCATCCTACAGGCCCAGCAGTGACGCGACGATAATTCTTTGGATCTCGGAAGTGCCCGAGTAGAGCTTGCTGCCTAAGGCATCTCGCAGCTCACGTTCGACTTCCAACTCGGTCATGTAGCCGTAACCGCCATGGATCTGAAGGGCGTCCTCCGCGCATCTGACCCAGTTCTCGCTGATAGTGAGCTTCGCGAGAGCGGCCTCGAGAAAGATGCTTTTCCCTTTGCTTTGCAGCCAAGCTGTCCGATACAGCGCGGCCTGGGCCTGGTCCAGGCGCATCTTCATGTCGACGATCTTCGTCGCGATCAGCTGAAACTTGCCGATCGACTGACCGAACTGCTTACGGTCCTTCGCGTAGCGAATGGATGTTTCAAGCAATCGCTGCATCGTTCCGACCGCGCTGGCCAGGATACAGGCTCGCTCCCAGTTCATCGAGTGCGTGAAGAGATTCTTCCCGTTCCCCTCTCGGCCGAGACGGTTTTCGACCGGAACCTCGCAGTCCTCGAAAAAGAGTTCGGCCATGGGCGATGTCCGCAAGCCCATCTTTTCCAGGGCATGGCCGACTTTGAACCCAGGGTAATCTTTCTCCACCAGAAAGCCGCAGATGCCGTTTGGCCCTGCGGATCGATCCAGGGTGGCATAGACGATGATCAAATCGCCGATGGTTCCGTTCGAGACGAAGGTCTTGCTGCCGTTCAGGACATAGCGGTCGCCACGCCGCTCCGCCCTTGTCTGCAGACTATAGGCGTCGGAACCGGAGCCCGGCTCCGTCATGGCGTTTCCGCCGATAAGGCTGCCATCGCACAAGCGCGGCAGGTATATCCGCTTCTGCTCTTCGCTGCCGAAATCCAAAAGCGGGATTTCAAGCGTCCACATGTGGGCGTTGATCGAGAAGATCAGGCCATTGTCCTTGCAGCCATAGCCCAGACTCTCAAGGACACCCACGGTCGTCAGCGGGTCGGCGCCGGCCCCGCCGTAATCCGTCGGGACAGGAAGTCCGTGGATTCCGAATTCCGCGCACTTGCGCCACCCGTCGAGATTGAACTCGCCCCGCTTGTCGCGGTCACGCAAGCCATCGTTGAGTTCCTCAAGAGCGAATTTCCTGACAGCTTCGCGAAACTGAGCCTGCTCTTCGGTCCACGTGAAGTCCACGGGTCAGCCCTCACTCCAAAACTTCAAGGTCTGGTAGTCGACCTTGTCCGTCGAGGTCTTGGGAAGCGAAGGATGGAAGCTGAAGCGATCCGGGATCATGTAGACAGGGATATGCTCGGAGCAGAAGGTCTTCATCTCGATAAGCGAGAGCCTCCTGCCCTCCTTCGACACGACATGGGCATGCACTCTCATACCCAGTGCGTCATCCGTCAGCGCGACGACGGCGGCCTCCCAAATATCGGGGTGCCGATAAAGGCAGACCTCGATCTCACCCAACTCGACCCGGAACCCGCGCTTCTTGATCATGCGATCCTTGCGGCCGAGGTAGCGCAAGTTGCCGTCGGAATCCTCCTTGGTTATGTCGCCTGTCCGGTAAAATGTCCTGCCCGCCACATCGATGAAGCATTTTCGCGACTGCTCCGGCAGGTTCCAGTAGCCTCGCGTGACCGCCGGGCCGTGAATGCACAACTCGCCTTCTTTGCCTGTCTCGACCGCACTTCCGTCCTCATCGATGAGGACTCCAGAAAGGTGGGAGCAGACCTTGCCGATCGGCATCGGCTCTGTACGATCCTCAGGGATCGGCTTCGGGACCTCATAAAACGTGCAGACATTGGTCTCCGTCGGCCCATAGAGATTGAAGTAGCGTGGATGAGGCCAGCACTTCACCAGTGATCTCAGGTGAACGACCGGGAACACCTCTCCGGCGAAAAGAACGAACCGCAAGGCCGAGCAGTTTCGGCTGTCAAGCGTGCCGGATTGCACCATCAGGCTCAGAATGGACGGCGCCGAGTACCATACGGTGATCTTGAAGTCGGCAATCACTTGAGCGAGTTCGGCTGGCTTCTTGCCAGCCTCCTCGCCTATCAGCACCAATGTGCCCATGTGCTTTAGGGCGCTGTAGATGTCGAAGACGGACAGGTCGAAATGGAAGGGGGCGTGCGAGGAAAACCGATCCGTCGGCACCAGGTCGAAGGTTTCCGAGCACCACTCGACGAAGCTCGCCGCGTTGAGATGCGTCAGCTGCACGCCTTTTGGCTTGCCGGTCGAGCCGGATGTGTAGAGCACGAAGGCGAGGTCGTCCGGCTGGACGTCCGCCGAAACACTCTCCTTCGCGGGGGCGCTGCGATCCTCCTCATCGAGCATGGCGCGCAGGTGGCCGCCGCCGCCCGCATCGCCAATCACGAGAAGCACCGGGTAGGTTCCCGGCGAGAACGCATCCTCGGCGAGCATCGGCGCGAAGCGGCTCTCTATGACCGCGACCGCTACCCCGCAATCGGCGAGGATGTAGCTGTTGCGTGCCGACGGCGCTGTGGGATCGACCGGAACATAAGCCGCACCGGCTTTCAGGATGCCGAATATCGTCGCCACCGCATCGATTGACTTGCGGATCCAGAAACCGACGCGGTCGCCGGGGCCCACTCCGCGTTCGATCAGTCGATCACACAGCCGATCCGACAAGCGATCAAGTTCCTGATAGGTGATGGAGCTGCCGTCGGTCTCCTGGACCGCGATCTTGTCGGGCCACTGCCGCGCGCTGCTCTCAAGATAGTGATGGAGCCTCACTGACATCGGACCCTCGTGGGCACAGCACGGCCAATTTGGTCAACGCTTCGAAGCAACCAGTTCAGAGATCGTCTGCAAGGTGTTCAGGTKCTCCTCATCCGCCTCGTGAGCCTTCACCTGGATATTGAACTGCTGTTCAAGGAAAGTGACGAGTTTCAAGGTCGCCAGGGAGTCGATGATGCCGGTGGAGACCAGCGGCGTAGTCGGCGTGAGCATGCTGGGTTCTTCGCCAGGAAGAAACTCATCGAGAATGAAATCCTTGACGATGCTCATCACGGAGCTCTCATGCATCATGAAGTCGCTCTCCCTGTACTTCGGCATCACGCAGGCTGCCCTGAGGGATCTTTCGCCGGGCAAGATGGGCGGAGGTACTATTGCAACGTCACTACTTGAAGCAACATGGCCATTGTAGTCCCGTGTCGACGTTGTCCGCAAGCACGAGCCGTCGACAGACTTGGCATGTTTTTACGGCAATTCGCTTTGGAGCTGCCGTTCACGCGATGATACCTGACATTGGTGCCGATTGCAGCACGTGGAAGCGCACCGTAAAACCCGCATGCGGGGCTCGTTTTCTCCTTTGCCGAGAGAGTGCCGACGCGACCTTCGCCCGATCTGCTAGATTAGCGCTTGCCTCTCTCTGGACCTGAAGCCTCTTGCCGATCAATGATCCTCCAGGCCGAACGGCTGAAAGAGATCGGATCTTGGAACGCGCAGAGGAGGCCACGCCCGTGGAAGCTCCACTCACTTCAACGCGCACAGGGCTGATGCGCAGAACCGTCCGCGCACTGTCAGGCATCCCGAACGCCAGCGGGACCGCCTCCGGTGCAGGCATGTGGGAGGCGGTCGAAACCTACAGGGCGCAACTCCGAAAGGATCTTGAAC
>NZ_JBFUMH010000168.1:0-11309 GCF_054049475.1 Microvirga sp. P5_D2
GTGCCGGAAACACTGGACCGCGACGTCCTGACCTCCCTGGAGCTGCCTCCGGTTCCGGTGACGATTGAAGGAGATGCCATCAGTCTCAAGGAAGCGGTGAAGAACGTGGTGGACAACGCGATTCGCCATGGCGCCCCGACGCAGCTCACGCTTCGCGTGCGCCAGGAGTTCGAGACAGTGGACATCGAGGTGGAGGACGATGGCCCTGGCATCCTGCCTGAGCTGTGGCCGCAGGTGACGGAGAGGTTCGGCGCACCTTCGCCGGACGGATCCGGGCTCGGGTTGTCGATTGCCGCGGATGTGCTGGCCGCACATGGCGGACGCCTGACCTTCCGCCATGCCGACGGGAACGGCTTTACCGTCATCATGAGCCTGCCGAGCAGGATTGGACCCAAGTCATGAGACGCCAGAAGAGACGGCCGCGTCGACCCATATTATTGATCCTTTGTCTGTTCTGGACGGCGGTCCAACCTCTGGCCGGCCTTGCCCAAGGTATTCCGACCCCGACATTCCCGGCCTTGCAGGGCGAGCAGGAGGTCTTGTCGATCCACGCCGCGACTGACCGTCCGGCCATGGAGCCGCTGATCCGCGACTTCCAGCTCCTGAATCCCAACACCCGGGTTGAGTTCGTGGAATACGTCACGAACGATCTCTTTGCCGCGGCGTCCAAGGCCTGTCAGGACGGTCAGGCCTTGGGCGACGTGCTGCTGTCCTCGGGCGTCGACCAACTGGTGAAACTCGCCAACGACGGCTGCGCAGGCAGTGTCCGTTCGCCGGAGACCCAGACGGTTCCACGCTGGGCCAACTGGCGGGACGAGGTGTTCGGATTTACCTTCGAGCCCGTGGTGTTCGTCTACAATAGGGACAGGGTCCCCGTCGAGGATGTCCCGAAAACACATCTTGAGATCGCCGATCTTCTGCGGTTGAAGCCTGACACTTACCAGGGCCGCGTCGGCACCTATGACATCCGTCAGTCGGGCATCGGCTATCTGCTGGCCTTCAACGATTCGCAGCAGACGACCACCACCTATGGCCGCCTCCTTGAAAGCCTTGGGCGCGCCCATACGGTCGTACGCTGCTGCACAGGCGAAATCCTCGATGAAATCGAGGCAGGCCGCATCCTCATAGGCTACAACATGCTGGCGTCCTATGCCTATGCCCGTGTCCGTGCCGGAGCCAGGCTCGGGCTGGTCATGCCTGCGGATTACACCCTTGTGCTCAGCCGGGGAGCCATGATCCCCGCTACCGCAGGCAATGCCGCCGCAGGAACCCGTTTCGTAAATTACCTTCTGTCAGGCCGGGGCCAGACACTGGCACAGCGCGAGGCGTTCTTCTTCGGATTCGCCGGGGAGGCTCCTGCCGGCATCAAGGGCGCAGCCTCCATCGTACGCACAGGCATCGCCCGTCCGATCGCGATCGGACCTGCCCTGCTCGCGGTTCAGGACGACGAGAGGCGCAGGCGGTTCATTGCCGACTGGAGCCGGTCGCTTGTCGACATGGCGACCCGGTGAGCGGCCGTCCCCTGGAACATGTCGGAAAACTTTGCGGGCGGGTGGTCAGGCCTTCGTGTGTTGGCCGTCGGCCTTGCGCGTGCCGCCATGCAGATTCCGGTTGCCCCAGCTCCGCAGAGCCCTTTGTGTGATGCTGGTAATCTTCCACAGGTCTTCGGCCTTGCCGAACCGAAACTCGTAGGCCCCGCATGAATGGTAGAAGTCCTCACCCTCCCCCTTGAACTCGCGGTCGAACCTCAGGATCAGGTAGTTGCAGCGTCCCCGCACACCCTCCAGCTCGTTCGACAGCAGCAGGTTGGAGAAGCTGTGATGCTTGGCGAGGGTGTCAACCGCATCGCGCCGGCGTTGCACAAACTCGGCGCCGCTCATGGTGCTTGCCTGCTCGCGGCCTGACGAGGAGTAGTCAATGAACACCTCGTGTGCGAGGCAGGTCTCCATCCCCGACCAATCGCGTTCGTCGAAGGCGAGGAAGAAGCGGCAGAGGACATCGTTGATGGCAATGTGGTCGAGCGGATCCAAGGCTTGCATGACAATCTTTCTCGTTGGCGAAACGGGAACGGTGGACACGGGCATCATTGATTCAATCAGTCCCTGCCACTGCCATGAAAAGGCATTCCAGGAAAGAAGAGCCGGGAAGTCMGCAACGGGTCAAACTTTCACCTTCCCGCGGCTAAACGAACGTCCGCTCATGAGCGGCGAAGCGGACCAAGCGCTTAGGTCTTTGGTGTGCTAGGACGCGACAATCTGGAATCATAAAGCGCATTTCGCGTAAGGTCGTTTATGGAACAGTGCGCAACGGGGCAGAGGTTGGCTCTGCTCAAAAGAAAGCGCCCTCTCGAGGCGCTCCAAGGTCCGAACCGTAGGGGCGAAAGCATGTTCGGTATAGTTCTTATGCTCACCTGAGAGATCCTCGTCTGTCAGATACCCGACTCTTTGAGAAAAAATTATCTTAAGCAGAAATAAAGCCAGGATTATCGGCGAGCCTGTTACTGAATTTCAACGACATGGAAAAACAACAGGCCGAGAACGATAAGGCATGAGCCTGACAGCAACGACAGAATGAGATATGTTCTTCTTTCCTGTCGGTCCAGGCGAGCGTGGATGGCCTCGATCTCCAGTTGGTTGTAATCCTCGGACCGCATGATTTACTTCTCAATTACAGTGCTCTTTTAGCAGCTTCGCGTGTGCTTGAGAAGATTGTCCGTGAATTTCCGATAGCGGCGTTATGGACCAGGCTGATTGTTGGCGGCAACTGCATCTGCCCTGGTAGCCGATTCCCAGTTGTCGCTCGAGTTTCTCCACATGCCTCCTACCATTGCAGTTCTGATCGTCGAAACTAATCCCCTGGTCCTGGAAACGCTGACTGGGGTCCTGAGAGAGGCAGGCTGTACCGTTTGTGGGGGTTGGAAGCGGTGAAGCGGCTCTGGCTGCCCTCCAAGCTGGCTGCGAGGCGACCATTCTCGTGACAGACGTGCGGCTGCCAGGCCTTGATGGATGGCAACTCGCTCACGCCGTGCGCTCCCTGCGGCCTGACCTTCCCATTCTCTACATTCCTGCCCTTGATCAAGGGCGCTCGAAGCGGGTGCCCCGAAGTTTCGTTCTTCCGAAACCCTTCGGCCCACACGCGTTCGCGATGGCTGTTCGGATCATGACAAACCCGCCCGAGGCCTATCATTAAACAGGGCCTCAGCCTTGATTATGCGCACTGAAACTGCTGTCTAGGCGGCGCTTGGGATTGAAGATCCTCGCTTCATAAGGCGTTTGGTTACACCATGAAAACAGCATCCGATTATCGGAAACATGCTCAGGAGTGCCGTATGCTCGCCCGGCAGGTGCCCGAGGGGGGAGCAGCGTGATCAGCTTCTGGAAATGGCCAGAACCTGGGACAGCCTCGCTGACACCCGAGAGGGGCTGGTCCGCAATCATCCGGAACTCGACACTGCGAAAACCCCGGCCAAAGGACAACCACCTTTCAAGCAGTAGGTCAGTGAGGCGCACTACGTACACGCGTAAGTCGCGGAAGCCCGTTTACGGAACTGTTCTGTCGGATGCTGGGGACGGGGAGGGTAACCTTGGCCATAGTCGCAGCCGTGTGAATTGACGCCAAGCCTGACTGGGCAGACGCTGCCATCGTGGAGAACGGATCTCGCTCATGGTTCCGCTTTGGTCTACCCGAAGCAGGAAACAGACAGCGCGAAGCCACTCCACAAAGGAAGGCCCTGGGAAACGCCGTCCCCGGGGCCTTCGGCGTGAGCTAGTCCGAAGGAAGAACGTCGCACTCCGAAAGAACCAGCCATCATCGAACCGTTTCGCCTATGTTTTAGGCAGATGGCCTCGTGGCGGAGACGGCGACGCGCAGGACCGCAATTCCTGTTACCCTGGTTCGAGTCCAGGCGAGGCCTCCACTTTCCTTCCGCTTCATCTCCCCCCACGGGATCAAGCCAGAACGGCTCTCTGAGCGACCATTGAAGCCGATGTCGGAAGGGCGTTGATGGAATAAGCGGCGTTATGGAATGGCTCTGATTAACTTATCTAAAGGCGCGGCCCGCAAGGATCTCTTATGGTTCGCCATCTTTTGATCTGAAAGAGCTTGAAACACCGTGTCGAAACAGCCGAAAACCAAGGCGGCTGAGTATCGCCAACGCGCCCAGACGAGCCGAGAAGTTGCCCGTTGGACAAGCCTCCGCGAGAGCCGCGAGCATCTGCTTGAGGCTGCCAAGCACCTCGATGCATTGGCCGACGAGGAGGAGCGCCGGGACGCGGCTCCCAAGCCTCGCGCGCATGAGGAATAAGCCTCAGCGAATTTCCGATAAGACCGATTATGGATCTGGATGGAGTTGCATTTGAGTGTATTCGGAAGCCTTCATCGGCGCTCGAGGCAGTGCGTCAGTAAAACGCCAGTCTATATGGCTTCTTAGGCGGGCTCTGTGTGAGCACGAATACTGAAGAACACTTGGGGAGCCACTGGTGCCAACCTCATTGTTAGGTCTGCGCCGTACACCAGCCATATGCCTGAGATCAGCCAACGTCGCCTCTGGGTCAGGTAGTGAAATTCGTTCACTGACAGGAACGTCTCGCATTCGAAGCGGACATTCGGTCTACTTCCGCTTTTGCCAGGAGCCGACCTTCGCTACAGCGCAAATCAGGGAACTCCATTCCCGAAATCGATTGCAGGCCTGGCATTAAGTTGATCGCATTGGCCTGCCGACTGGATCCGGCATTTAGACCTTGAGCGCTTCGGCAGCAGCTTGGGATTGGTCCCAGCCGGCCCCTTCAGCCAGCAGCCGCTTCCGCGCGGCCTCTGGTAAAGCCTCGGTCAAAAGAGCCATCACCCGGTTATAGCCGACCTCTTCGGTACCCTGGCGTGTGATGCCCTGTGCTTGGTACCAAGCATCGCAATGACCAAGCAGTCGGGCCGCTTGCTCGACCTGCCCGGTTTGAGCCCCAACCACCGCCAAGTGTTCGATGTCGCAGATCAGGTACAACGGCAAGCCCAATGATCGGGCCTCGCGCAGACTGTCCTGTGCGGCCGAGCGTGCCTCGGCGAGATCCCCCAGCGCCAGGGAGTAGGCCGCCAGATTGCTGCCTGCATGGGCGAGCGCACGGCGGTCGTTGGACATCCKGGCATCCGCGATCACCTCCTTGATGGTTACGACAGCTTTGCCCGCTGCTCCGGTTCCAAACTGCACTTCGGCCAGAGAGTTCAGAATGAGCCGCAGCCCGGATCGGTCCCCGAGTGCGCGTGCCATCGCGGCTGCCTGCTCGATCAAATCTTCCGCCGCTGCTCCGTCCCCTGCGAAGAAATGACAGACACCGATGTAATGCAGACAGGCGGCCAGATGCTTGCTCGGACCGAACGGCTGCAAGAGGTCATGCGCCTGGTGCAGGAGCGGCTCGCTCTCCGCGGTCTTGGCGTTGGTCATCAGCGACGCCCCGGCTCGCGCCAGTGCCACCGCCTGCGCCTGCCGGTCGCCCGCCTTCTTGAACAGGGATGCCGCACGCAGCGCGAGGCCGGCCTGCTGCGGGTCGTTGAACTGGTTGTAAGTGTAGGCCTTGCCACGCCAGAGCCGCGCCTCGACTGCCGGAGGTGCCTCACCAACGCGGACCAGGGCTGCTTCAGACCAGCGCCGGAGTTCCGGAAAGAGCGACAGTTCCTGCATCAGCCGCAGCGAGCGGCCCGCCAGGTCCAGACCCAAGCCCACGTCCCCCTCCGGGCCAAAGGCCCACTCCAGAGTGGTGCGCAGGTTGTCGATCTCGGGCGCATAGGTCTGGACCCAAGGCTCAGTTGGGGTGGTCGGCCAGGCCTCCTCGGCCTTGGCATAAAACCCGATCAGGTACTCTGCGAGGCTGCGGCGGCGGCCCCGCTCGCCGCTCGCCCGCAGCTTCTCGAAGGCGTACTGCCGTGTCGTCTCCAGCAGGCGGTAGCGGGTCTCGGCGCCAGAGGCATCGGCGACCACCAGGGACTTGTCGACGAGCGATGCCATGAGATCGAGGATCTCCCACTCCTCGACTGGATTCCCGCCCGCAACAGCGGCCGCGCTGTCCAGGCTCCAGCCGCCGGCGAACACCGACAGGCGGCGCAGCAGGGTCTGTTCGGAGCCGGTCAGCAGATCGTAGCTCCAGTCGATGAGCGCCCGCAGGGTCTGCTGGCGCGGCAGCGCCGTGCGGCTGCCTCCGGTAAGAAGTCGGAAGCGGTCGTCGAGCCGGCTGGCCAGCTCCTGCGGCTTGAGGATCTTCAACCGTGGGGCGGCCATCTCGATGGCCAGCGCCACGCCATCAAGCCGCTTGCAGATCGTGGCCACCGCCGGCGCATTCACATCGGTGAGGCAGAACCCGGGCATGCTGGCGCTCGCCCGCTCCACGAACAGGCACACGGCGCTGAAGCTCAGGGCGTTGTCCGCCGTGATGCCGTCCGGTTGGTCCGGAACGCTCAGGGAGGGCATGGAGTAGGTGTGCTCTCCCGTGAGCGCCAGCCTCTCGCGGCTGGTCGCCAGGATGGAGACCTGCGGGCAGCCGCGCAGGATGGCATCGACGAACTGAGCCACTGGGGCGACAAGGTGCTCGCAATTGTCGAGGATCAGGAGGGCCCGCTTGTCCTTGAGGAACACCACGAGGGTTTCTGTCAGTGGCTTGCCAGCCGCCATTGAAATCCCAAAGAGGCGGGCAATGGTCTCGGTGACAAGCTGAGGAGCGCTGAGCGGCGCCAGGTCGATCAGCCAGACCCCGTCTGGGTAATGCTCCAGCAGGTCGCCTCCAACCTGGAGGGCTAGGCGGGTCTTGCCGACCCCTCCGGTGCCGACCACGCTCAGCAGCCGGTGCTCCTTCAGCAATGCCTTGATGTCGGCCCGCTCGGCCTCCCGTCCGATGAAGCTCGTGACCTGCTGCGGCAGGTTGTTGGGTTGGGCCACTCCTGCCCGGAGGGGCGGGAACTCGGATGGCAGGTCTGGAGCTTGGAGCTGATAGATGTGTTCCGGCTCGGAAATGTCCTTCAGCCGATACCGGCCGAGATTGCTCAGGCTTGCCTCTGGAGGCAAGGAGCCTTGAGCGAGGTCCGCCGCAATGCCCGAGACGAGCACTTGACCACCGTGAGCCGCGGCCAGCAGGCGCGCCACCCGGTTGAGCGGCGGCCCGAAGTAGTCGCTGTCGCGGGCCTCCGCCACTCCGGTATGGACGGCCATACGGACCTTGAGGCCGCCGGTCTCCGGAAAGCCGTCGGCTTGGAGCGCCCGCTCCGCGGCCAGGGCATCCGCCAGGGCTGAGGGCACATCCGGGAAGGCGGCGCAGAAAGCATCCCCGACGGTCTTGAAGACCTGCCCGCCCGCCTGGGCAATTGCTGCCCGCATGAGCTGGTCATGGCGCGCGAGAGCCGTCCTCATGGCCTGTGGTGCAGCCTCCCAGCGCTGGGTCGAGCCTTCGATGTCGGTGAAGAGGAATGCGAGCATGGCGCCCGGCAGCGGGTTCCGTTTGGGCGTGGGGAGGCAATCCGTCTCGTGCATCGGCAGAACTCCGGCGCTCCGGAAGAGCCTGCGGTCCGTTCGGTCACACCACTGGGTAGGGCAGGATAGCATAATCGCTGGGATCGGAGTTCGCCTTAGAGGGATGCCCGCTGGTGCACGCCGACGGCCGCGGGGGTGCCTCGGCAATCTCCTTTGCCGTCCTGCGGTTCGGCGCTAATCTGTCCAGCCGTGGTTCCGGCGAGCGGAGCGATGGATGGAACCGGACATCAAGCGGATCGAACGCAGGCTGGCGGCCATCCTGGCCGCTGACGTAGCGGGCTATTCCCGGCTCATGGGCCAGGATGAGGCCGGCACGTTGCAGGCACTGACAACTCATCGCGAAGTCATGGACCGGCTCATCGCTGATCACGGTGGGCGGATCGCCAACACCGCCGGCGACAGCGTCCTGGCCGAGTTCGCAAGCGCTGTCGATGCAGTCCGATGTGCCGCCCAGGTGCAGGAGGCACTCGCGTCCGCCAATCAGGACAGGCCTGAGGAGAAGCGCCTCCAGTTCCGGATTGGGGTTCATGTCGGGGATGTGATGGTGCGCGCAGGCGACCTGCTCGGCGACGGGGTCAATATCGCCGCACGGCTGGAGAGCATCGCTGCACCAGGTGCCATCTGCATCTCAGACGCGGCCTATGGCTATGTGCGAAAGGCCATTTCCCTCCCGTTTGCCGATCTTGGGCCGCAGACGCTGAAGAACATCGACGAGCCCGTTCGAGCCTATGCCCTGGGTCCCAGTTCATCCATCTCGTCTGGGACAGCATACGCCGCATCACGCTCCGCCCCCGAAAAACCCTCGATTGCGGTGCTCCCGTTCAGCAACATGAGCGGCGACCCCGAACAGGAGTACTTTGCCGACGGCATCGTGGAGGACATCACCACGGCCCTGAGCAGGGTCAGGTGGCTCTTCGTCATCGCCCGGAACTCGTCGTTCACCTACAAGAACAAGTCCATCGACGCGCGCCAGATCGGCCGCGAACTCGGCGTCCGTTACCTCCTGGAAGGCTCGATCCGCAAGGCCGGTCCGCGCGTCCGGATCTCGGGCCAACTGCTTGAGGCCACCACGGGCGCCCATCTGTGGGCGGACCGCTTCGATGGCGAGATCTCGGAGATTTTCGAGCTCCAGGATCGCATCACCACAAGTGTCGTCATCGCGGTCGAGCCGAGCCTGCGTTTGGCGGAGATCGAACGGGCCCGGCGCAAACCGACCGACAATCTCGACGCGTATGATCTGTACCTCCGGGCACTCCCGGCCATCAACGTCTACACACGGGCGGGTTTCGAAGAGGCTGAAGGTCTGCTCCGTAGAGCCGTGGCTCTCGACCCGACCTATGCGGACGCGCTCGCGGCCCTTGCGGAATGTCTCGTCCGAATGACGGTCAACGGATGGGCCGCGGACAAGCAGGCCAGCACAACCGAAGCCTGTGAGCTGGCTGGACGCGCGGTCACGGCCGACCCTGAGAACGCGGCGGTCCTGGCCGTCGCGGCCTGGGCCTATTCCACCCTGGGCGTTCGCTTCGAGCAGTCGCTCGAGCTGGCCAACCGGGCGCTCGCCCTTCATCCGAATTCGGTTCATGTGCGCTCGTTCTGCGGATGGGTCTTCCACTACTTCGGGGACAGCCTGCGAGCCATTGAGCAGTTCGAGGAGGCGCGGCGCCTGAACCCGGTCGACCCGAAAGGCTATTTCCCGATGCTCGGTCTGGCGGCGGCGCACTTGTTCGCGGGCCATTTCGAGGAGACGGTCAACTTGGCCGGCCGCATCCTGGTTGAGGTTCCGACCCACAATGTCGCGCGCCGCTACCTTGCCGCTGCACTCGCCCATCTTGGCCGTATCGAGGAGGCGAAGGTAGTTGTGGCCGAGCTCCTGAAGGCGCAACCCACCTCCAGCCTTCGAACGTCCCGAAGCACTGGTTTCCACCATCCCCGCATGGCCGACCTCTACATCACAGGACTGGAAAAGGCTGGCCTGCCAGAGTGACTGCGCCTTCTACCCCAGCATCGCTTCTGGCGCATGCACTACCGATCCATCAATCTCGAACCGGGTGAATGCTCCTGAGAGTGTCCGGTTTTGGACATTGCACCAAAGACCATTTACCACCCGTTGCAGCGCTTCGTGGCGCCTGGATCGAACGGCCGCTTCGGGTCAAACTGAGCCGTTGGGCGTGGCCTTATGAAGGTCGGCTTATCCTATGACTACAGAAGTTTGGCTTTCGTCTGCCTCGTGCCAAAACCGGAAGTTCCCAGCCTCACTCGATCACTTCAGCGGTGGACGGCTATGTCGGTATCACAGGGAAGCCGAGCGACTTTTGCGGACAAATCCGTTATCGGTCCGGAGGAATCAGCGCGCCGCTGACAATTCGACTATTGAAAACAGCGACGCGCCATTATTAGGTGCTCCCGGCGAGGCTCGCGGTCAGCTTTGACGGTCCTCTAATACTCGCCTTTGGCTTCGCGAAAGACACGCCCCCCTCCCTTGGCCACAATGTCATCGACTGCGTTGGGACTGGATTCGTCCGCGTCGATGATGACAGCGGTCATTCCTGGTTGCATCTCGGACTTGATCGAAGTCACGGTGGCAGACCCGAGGATCGCCATCCCGGCATCGTTGATCACCCCGACGGTAGCTCCGAGGAGTGCTGCCAGCGTCGCGAGCGGTACGCCGCCGATCAAGCCGATCAGCCCGCCAACTACGACGCCGACCTTGGTTCCATGAAAAGGATGGACGTCGGACTCAAGAACCGACACCGATCCCCGCTCGTCCTTGGTCACGATGACACCGGACTTGAGTTTGAACTTTGTACCGCCTGCGTCCTTGAGGTCCTTTATTGCGCGGGCGGCATCGTGAGCAGCACTGACGTTGCTGAATGTCGCGACGATGATGTTGTCTGCCATGGTGTCTTTCCTCCCTTTATCGGATCGCGGTTACGGCTGACTTTCCGGTCCCGGCATGTCTCAAGAGTGCCRGGAGCGGTCCTTACTGGGTTCACGTCAGATCGCCCGGATGGGCRTCCCCGTCAGTTCTTCCGGCCGCCCTCCTGCAAGGCCAGCAGCGCCTTCTCCACGCTGAGCGAGCCGGAGGCCTGGCTGGGCGGGTAGTCCTTGAAGGTCGCGAGGTACTGACCCATGATCCCCATGGCGGGCATCATGACCCACAGCGACTTCCCCCACCATTCGCCGTAGGACGTCGACTCTGTCTGGTACCGCTCCCAGGGGTCGACGCGCAGGTTGGTCACCAGCGGGACGTTGGTGGTGTCCTCCTTACCGCTGAACAGGTTGCCGACGATGGTCTTGAAGGTGATCTTCCACTCGTTGTAGCGCACCGCCATGAGGTCRGCGTTGTCGCTGAAGTAGAAGAACTCCCGGCGCGGGCTCTCGGTGACCGTGCCKTCGAGGAACGGCTTGAAGTTGTAGCCGTCGAGATGGTTCCTGAAGGTCTTYCCACCYGCCTCGTAGCCGGTGAGCAGCTTCTGCTTCAGSTCCGGATCRCCGCCGGCGGCCGCGACGAGCGTCGGCAGCCAGTCCTCGGYCGACATGATCTCATTGAYGATGGTGCCCGGCTTGATGACGCCRGGCCACTTCRCGAGCATGGGCACCCGGAAGCCGCCCTCGTAGACCGTGCCCTTCTCGCCGCGGAACGGATGGTTGCCGCCGTCCGGCCAACTGAAGATCTCCGCGCCGTTGTCGCTGGTGAACATCACGATCGTGTCGTCGGCGATGCCGAGTTCGTCCAGCTTGGCGAGCAGCTCGCCCACGACCCAGTCCAACTCGGCCATCGCATCGGCGAACAGGCCGAAGC
>NZ_JBFUMH010000169.1:0-11196 GCF_054049475.1 Microvirga sp. P5_D2
GCGGTTGAGATAGCCGTAGATGTAAATCTTGAGCAGCGCCGCCGGATGATAGGCCGGGCGGCCTGTCGCCTGTGGGATGACCCTCTCGAACCCCAGAGCGCGCAGGTTGAGTTCGTCGACGAAGACGTCGATCACCCGCACCGGATTGTCCTCGCTGACGTACTCGTCGAGGCAGGCCGGGAACAAGGTGCCCTGGCTGCGCTCCTGGCCTTGGACAAACCGCTTCATCGCGATCCCTCCAGTCCGTGCCGACCCAACCAGATTACCAGATCCCGCGTTTTGACACACCCTCGACCCAGAGGAGACATTCGAGTGTGGCACGTCTCGTTGGGGGATCCTCAACCCGTGAGTTTCCATGTCCCTTGCGCCGGTTGCGGCAAGGCGGCTGGGCAGCAGCCAGAATGCAGCAGGCTAACATAAGTTAACAAAACCTTGCCGTCGGGGCAGCTTCCTGACAGATTGGACTTCTCCGGTCCGGTATGGTTCGGCACAAACAAGGACATCGCCTGAGGGGCAGGAATCGCAGCCGGCAAGCTGCCAAGCGTTGGCTCGATAGAGAGTAACGCTGGTGTTGCCGTGTGTCCCTGGGCGCTCCCATGATAAGCCGGAAACGCAAGCCTCCCCGTTCCGATCGCCGCCGCATGCTTCGGCTGGAGCGGCAGCTCCAGGCCATCGAGGCGGAGATCGCGCGCCGGGAGAAGGACGAGGGCTTGGGTCTGGCGACGCAGGATCACTTCATCCAGTGGCGGCGGCCATGCCTTTTCGCTCGCTGGTCGGCAGAACTTCAGTAGCCGCCAGCCCCGCCGATTTGCCCCCTCATGACTCCCGGACATCATCCATGAACCGACATTCGTTCAGTTTGCCTGTTGTCGTGTCCATTGAGACCGCACCCGGGCGCACGCGTCAGTACCCGATCAGGGACCTGTACAGGGCCATGGCTGTGATGCGCTGGTACAGGCTCAGGCCGGTCATGGACCTGCGTACCGTCAATCCTGGAATATGGCTGATCGCGACCGCAGCCCTGGCACGGGCCCACGAGCATCCGGATCCTGTGGCCGTCGAGCACGCCCGGGAGATGTTCGTGGTTCTGGCCAAAGCCGCAGGTATTCTCGCCGGCTTGTAGCGAGGAGGCCTCGCCCCATGAAGATCCTTCGAAGAACCCGGCCAAAATGGAGGCTGCGGATGGCTCTTTGTTCAGCGTCACGGCTTTCCGGCCGGCGATTGGGCCCGCCCGACCGAATAGCCCCCCTAGCGCCGCTGCACCACTACGGGCGCGAACGATTGCAATGAATGTTGCCATGACCGTCACACCTCTTCCACCGCCTCGGTGAACGGCAGGACCAGCACAGTCTCGCCAGCCTCGTTGGTGACCTCCAGCGTGCAGTCGAGCCAGTCCGGAATCGTGAAGGAGGGCGTCCCAATCAAATCGTGGGCAGTCTCAAGCGCCCGCACCTTCATCTCGATCTCACTCGGGATGTCCTCGCCTTCCTCGTCACGATAGAGGCGGCCATGATGCCGGATATTGAGGTGGTAGTGGGCCATGCTCAGGCCTCCGGAAACAGGCGGCGGTACTCCGCCTCAGGAACGCCATAGCTGCCGTTTGCGGCTTCTTCGAGCATCTCCCGGWCGCGAATGATGATGTGACCGCGCGTTGCCTTGATGGCTCCCGTGCCCTCAAGCGTCTGCACGGCGATGGTCACGCCCGAGCGACGCACCCCCAGCATCATGGACAGGAACTCGTGCACGAGAGGCAGATCGTTGCCGTCGAGCCGGTCGTGGCACATCAGCAGCCAACGGGCGAGGCGCTCCTCGATGGTGAAGCTGCCGTGCGACAACGCCGTGTAGGCGACCTGGACCTGGAAGGTCTCGATGTAGCGTAGGAGATGCTGGTGCAGCGACGGGCTCTGCCCGATAGCGTGCCGCAGCGCATCAGCGTCCATGCGCAAGGCCGATCCGGGAACCTGGATGAAGGTCTCATGCGGGCTTGTGTTCGCCCCGAGCAGGAGCGAGGTACTCGACATGCCGTCCCGCCCGAAGATGCCGACCTCGATGCGACGGTGATCGGCCACGGTCGCGACAATCGACCCGATGCTGTCCTCCGGGAAGTAGACGTGCCGGATCGGCTGGTTCGGCTCGATCATCATGTCACCGCGCTCCAACTGGACGGCCTCCAGGTGCGGCTGGAGCAGGGCCAGATCATCTGCCGAGAGCGAACGGAGCAGCTTGTTGCGAATGCCGGTGGGCTGGGGATGACCAACGATGGTGAGATGTGGAGGCTGGGGCATGGCTCGCCCTCTGTCTTGGGGCGGGAGTGCCTGCGTCACCTCTCGGTCGCTTGCGCCCGGATCAGTCGGCAAGCGATGTCTAAGATATGGGGTCGAAAGCCGCAGCAAACAACGAAAACCTCAAGCGATCTTTGTCTTTGTGCGCTTTATGACGGTTCTCGGGGTTCGGGTTCCCAACCTGCCATTTTGTCCGCAGAGTGCCACTCGTGCTCGTCCCATGGCTGTCTCGCCACGTCCTGGACGGTCGGGAAAGGATTGYAGTCATGCCGCATTCGCTGATCCGTCATCTCGAGCAGTTCGGTCCCCTCGTCGAGGCGGAGAAACAGGCGCTTGCCGGAGCCGCCACACGGGTCAGGGTCTTCGGCCCTGATGAGGATCTCGTGAGCGACGGCGATCATCCGACCGACTGCAAGCTGCTCCTCAGCGGCTTTGCCTGCACCTACAAGCTCCTGCCGGATGGCCGGCGGCAGATCCTGTCGTTCCAGATCCCCGGTGACATCTGCGACCTGCACGGCTTCTTCCTCGGCGCGATGGACCATGCCGTCGGCACGCTGACCCAGGGCAGCGTCGCGATCATCCCGCACGAAGTGCTGCTCGATCTCACGGACACCTATCCTCGTATCGCACGGGCGCTGTCACAGAGCACACTGGTCGATGCCGCGATCTTCCGCGAGTGGATGGTGGGCATGGGGCGGCGCTCGGCCCATGCCCGGATCGCGCATCTCCTGTGCGAGATGGGGCTGCGCCTGCAAGCGGTCGGCCTCGCTCAGGATGGCAGCTACGACCTGCCGGTGACCCAGGCGGAACTGGCCGATGCTTTCGGGCTGACGGGCGTGCATGTCAATCGGACTCTTCAGCAGCTTCGCCGTGAAGGCTTGATCACCTTGCGTGGCAGGACGGTCATGGTGCATGACTGGGACAGCCTGATGAGAGCCGGGGAGTTCCACCCGGGCTACTTGCACGTTGGGAGAGGCAGTGATGTCGACGGCCCCGCGCCACTTCGTGCGCCAGCCGGAGCCGAGGACGGTGCCAAGCCCTGGACTGTCTCAGGAGCACGCCGCTTCGCTCTGAGGGATCGGTGTTGAGACAYGTCGTTTTCTGCGGCTCTGTTTGACTTAGGTTAGAGCAGCCCGATGGCGGCRAGTGCAGATTGACCGATGGAACGGGGTGGTTCCGACCGTGGGTTCCTCAAGCCGCCCCGATCACATGCCCGCCCGGGCCGCGCACCCGCCGCGGCCTCCGCTGAAAGGGAGGCCAAGATCGAGAATCCGCTTGGGCTGAGACGGCCCCTCCCTCCTTCACGCGTTGGAGGCGCATGTCCCGGCTTTACAATCTGAGCCTTTTAACCGGATCATCCGGAACACCGTCAGTGACGTGTGACTTGCGGGTCACCACGGGCCCGTCGCCCAGCGACCGGGCCCGTTCCGTCGTGGCCATCCACTGCCACAGGCTTAACGGAATGACGCCACCTTTCGTCAGGGTTTTGCGCCTGAGCCTTGGGAGAGGCTTTCCACGGCCAGCGAGAGCGTGACCCGCCAGAACTCGTGGCCACCTTCGTCCTTGACGACAATCAGAAAGGTGCGCCGGTCGCCATCGGGCAGTTCGTCTTTGACGATGTCCGGCAGGGCCTTCTTGGCCTCGTCTTTCGCAGCCTCAATGCTCTCCAGCTCGACACCCGTGTAATCAGGCGTGAAGCAGTCACCGTCATGGATGTCGAAGAAGTAGCGAGGCATGGCGACTATCCCCCTGAAAGGATGCCTATCCTGCCAACTCAGGGGGAGCGGTTTGTTCGCCGTTCCATACCGGGTGTTGTGCGAATGGTGCAGGACGGGTCTAGGGCATTCAGGTCTTGGGCTTACGCAGGATCGGCTCGTTCTCCCCCGGCTTGGCGGTGCTGGTGTCAATCTCCAGAACCTCGGCAACCCGCTGCTTGCCACGCTCCTGCTCGATCCTAACCCGCACCGTGGTTCCCCGCGGCAGCCAGACGTAGCCGGCCTCCTTCAGCACCGACATGTGCAGGAAGGCGTCGCCGTGGCCGTTGCTCAGCGCGACGAAGCCGAATTGCTTGGCCAGGTCGAACCAGGCGACCGTCCCTGTTACCGTCATGCATGATCTCCACGGGCAGCAACGTCAGCATAGCGTGGCCGGTTTCACCGTCAGTGGAGGCTCATACGCCCTGAATGCAATTCAGTTCCAGACGGGGCGGGCCGGCATTCTGCCTCTCAAGTCGCCCATGTGCTCAGGACGCCAATCACCTGAGCCATCCTGTAGGGTTTCGAGAGGATGATCGCGCCGGGGACAGGCTGCATCTGCTCCGCATAACCCGTCACGTACAGCACGGGCAGGTCGGGGAAGCGCTCACGGTAGGCCCTGGCCACTACCTAGCCATTGGCTCCCGGCAGGCGAATGTCAGTCAGCAGGGCATCGACAACGATCCCAGCTTGCAGGAGCCTCAGAGCTTTCTCGCCGCCGGCAGCTTCGACGACCTCGAACCCGGCCTCTTCCAACCCCGCCAGAGCCATCTCGCGGACGAATGGATCATCTTCTACGACCAGAACTTTCATCACGTCCGCACTTGCTAAATTTCTTAATTGCAGAGGCTTGTAGCTCCATACGCACTTCAGTTCCATCAACGGCCTTATCCGAAATTCGCCGGTAAGCGATTGATCTGTGTAACACCCAGTGGGCCCAAGGCTCGGAGGGTCTCGAAATGGCACTGGGCGGACCTTAGCCGAAAGTCCGCATTGGCGGCGTGAGCTGACCTTCATAGCCAAGAGCGGAATGGCTCAGGTTGACCCTTTGCGGACATACATCAGCCCACCCGAACCCGTTGAAACGCGCGGGAGCAGGTCGTTTCGTCCAAGTTCTGCTAACAGCGACTTTGCCGCCACGCCATCGGGTCGTGTGCCACCGTCTCCCGCTTCAGCAGGCCTTGACCAGTCATACGGCCGCGATATCTCAGCTCGTCTTACCGGGGCAGGGTTGTGGACGACTATTTTGTGATTCAGCCGATGGGAGGCCTGTGGGTGGTCGTCAGCAGCGAGATCATCGTCGCCCGTTGCCCCACCGTGCCCGAGGCCATCAAGGTCGCCGTCCAGGTGGCCTCGCGCACGACAGGCTACGGCCGAAGGGTCAAGGTGCTGCTCGATGAGCCACGAAGAGGCCGCACGATCATCTGGGACTCGACGCGGGATGGGTATAGCGCCGCCTAAAGCCGTCCCCCGCTGCATCGGACGATCACCGTTGCATGACAGCCAATGGTCTCTTGAAAGGGGCACAGCGCTCTGGGAGTTGCCTTGCCGCTGCCCAGAACTCATGTAATCCCACCACACGGCATCGGCGGATCCTGCCGATGCCGTGTGGTGCCTTCTCGCTTCCTGCCTGAACCCCGTTTGGAACCTGTCGTGTTGATGCCTTCTGTTCGTCTGCACCGGCTGCTGCTCGTCGCCGCGCTGCTCGTGCCAGCCCTCGTGTTCGCGGCCGCCGCAGCCTGGAACCGGGCTGAGGTTCTGCGCGACAACGAGGAGACCATCACCCGCACGACGGCGATCCTGCACGAACACGCCCGCAAGGTGTTCGACACGGTCGAGCTCGTGATCGGACGGGTCGAGGACCGCACCCACGACATGTCCTGGGAGGAGATCGCAGCCCCTGAGACCAGCGCTTTCCTCCAGAGTCTCAAGGCCCCCCTGGAGCAGGCGGTCTCGATCTGGATCACGGATGCCACTGGCCATGTTCGTGCCGGCAGCCAGCCGTGGGACACCAACGTCACCGTTGACGAGCGCGAGTTCTTTCAGGCCCAGCGCGGCCGCGATGCCGGCACCTACATCAGCGCGGCGTTTGAGGGCAAGGCCACCGGCAGGTCGTCGTTCGCGGTCAGCCGCCGTCGCTCGACCCCCGACGGTCACTTCGATGGCATCATCCATGTGGCGCTCAGCCCTGAGTACTTCAGCCGCTTCTTCCGGGAGGCTGCTCCACCAGGACCCCATGCGGCGGCCCTGATCCGTGAGGATGGATCGATCCTCGCCCGATCTCCCGCGCAGGCGGCTGACAGCCGCCTCGGGCCGGATAACATCCTCATGCGCAGCATTGCAGCCCAGTCCGACGGAGGTGTGTTGTTTGGAACCTCCTCGACCGACCAGCGCGAGCGGTACTATGCCTATCGGCATGTGGGCGCCCACCCAGTCTATGTCGCCTTTGGCATCGATGCCGCTGTCGTGCTGGGACACTGGTACCGCAATCTGGCAGTCTATGGAGTGGTAGCGGCTCTGTCTGCCTTGATCCTGTGGCTGGTCTCCTGGCTGGCCCTGCGGCGGGCCCAAGCAGAGCAGGAGGCCCTCATCCAGCTTCGGCATGAGAGCGAACAGCGTCATGCAGCCGAGCAGCGGCTGTTGCAGGCGCAGAAGATGGAGAGCATCGGCCAGCTCACCGGCGGCATTGCCCACGACTTCAACAATCTGCTGGCGGTGATCCTCGGCAACCTCGATTTGCTGCGCAAGCGCATCAAGGATGACGAGCGCGCCAAGCGGCTGCTGGAGGGGGCGATTCAAGGTGCCCAGCGCGGCGCCGTGCTAACACAGCGGCTGCTGGCCTTCTCCCGCCGCCAAGAGCTCACGCCACAGGCCGTCGATGTGCCACAACTCGTGAGCGGCATGGCCGACCTGTTGGCGCGTGCCTTGGGCCCGAGCATCGAGATCGTCACCCGCTTCCCGGCTGGCCTGCCGCCGGTTAATGTCGACCAGAACCAACTGGAGATGGCGCTGCTCAATCTAGCGGTGAATGCCCGCGACGCCATGCCAACCAGCGGCACGATCACCGTCTCGGCGCATCAGGAAGACTTGGCTGAGGGCAACGTGCACGGCCTGAGCCGGGGAGCCTATGTCTGCGTGTCCGTGAGTGACACGGGGATGGGCATGGATGCAGCCACCTTGGCCAGGGCCATTGAGCCCTTCTTCACGACCAAGGGAGTCGGCAAGGGAACGGGCCTGGGATTGTCAATGATCCATGGGCTCGCCGTCCAATCCGGCGGCACCCTGATGCTGAAGAGCCAGGTTGGGAASGGCACGACGGCCGAGATCTGGCTGCCCCAGGGTGAAGCGGTGGCGCGAGCCGCTGCCAGCGACGAGCAAGCCCCTCCAGAGCATCGCACCTGCACGGTTCTGTTGGTCGAGGACGATGCGCTGGTGATGACCGCGACGGCTGCCATGCTGGAGGATCTCGGCCATACGGTGGTGGAGGCCTCGTCGGCTGAGGCAGCCCTGAGCATTCTACGGGAAGACACCTCGATTGATCTGGTGGTGACCGACCATGCCATGCCGGGCATGACAGGGCTGGAGCTGGCGGAGCGGATCCGGACGGGGTGGCCGACTACGCCGATCTTGCTCGCCAGCGGCCATGCTGAGCTGCCGGAACGGGCCGAGCTTGCTCTCCCGCGGCTGACCAAGCCCTTTCGTCGCGATGAGTTGGAACAGGCGATTGCGTCCATGGTCACGTCAGCCTGCGAGCCTGCCAACGTGGTGCCCTTCCGCAAGCCTTGATCAGGTGCCGACCGGCATGCCTATGATGCTGTAACGCCTGCGAGCACTCGCTCCTGCCTTTCTTGGATCTGCGTTGACTGCGTTGCCCCCGTAGCACGAAGGTCAGTTCCTGGCACGTTTGAGAACTTTGGCTAAGGACAGCGAATTCAGCCAGAGCAGACGTTCGCGAAGGGCAGGGGATCGGCGGAGAATGACCCAGAGCTGACTCTAGCTGGTCCGAGATCATATGCTTTGTACGTTACACGGTCTTCGCGAGGGTTCTGGCGTCAGCGGTCCTCGAAGTGCACTTCAGTATTCGGACCCCTACCAGGCCGGGCAAAACGCCAGCTTAGACTGGTTCGTTGCTGGCTCACCACCTGACGCGCCGACGGAGTCTTCCGAAGACGCTCGAACGCACCTTTATCCGGCTTCATAAAGAGTGTTATGCGAATTATGAAGACTTGTTTTCTGCGCGCGCGAGGCGTTCCGACAGAACCTGGATCAACTCGAAATGTTCTCTCCGAGCCTTCTCCGCGAGGTAACCGGAACCGACGCCCGCTAAGGCATTGATCTGCTTTTCCTCAAGCGCAATGCGTCGCCGAATGCTTTCGGGGGTGGTGTGCTTTGCCGCCTCTTTTTGCACCCATTTGGATGGTTGACCGTTTGGCCTAGGCATCAGGCCCTCAGGGTTGCTGCCCCAAAAGGTCAATCTGCTCCACGGAATAAGCAGGGCAATAAGCTGCTCTATCACATCTTCTCGGTGAGAGGGTTTCGCGTCTCATTCGGCCAAGCAAACTTGGCACTCGCGTGCCCCGGAAGCTCGTTCCATACAGGGGTTTATACGAACTTACCTATCCTGAACGAGCCAGTTACGGATGACGGAAATCACAACGAGCACCAGTGCGCCGGCGATGGAGGTCGCGCTGGGACGATGAAGGCTGGTCGACGGCAGCGGCCCGCCCTTTCCCTCCTTGCTCTCCCGACGCGCCGGGTCCGATGAGCCTCTTCGTTATGGGACCGGACTGTGCCATCGATCAGCGTCACTGGCGGAAGCGCCCGGTGGGGCGAAGAGCCTGATGGTCGAGGGACTCAGAGAGTGGAAGCCTGAAGATCAGTTCGTCCGCGGCATCCACGACCTCAATGGTGTAGTCGCGGGGATGCTGGCCGCACGCCGCGAACACGGCCATGATGTCTCGGGCCGCGCAGTACGTCTCGCGGTAGGCGGTCTCCACGTCAGGAAAGTCGAGCCCGAGTTCGTCGCGGCTCAGGTCCTGGCGTGTACCCCTGACGTGAAAGAAAAAGCGAGGCATGACACTCCTCTCATTCCCAGGGCGTGCCGGACGCGCCATCATGGTCCGCCCCCGGCGCACCTGCTTGTCGGGTTGGGACAATCACTTGGCATTTCTTGCCCCAAGGCCCTCGGGGTCCCTGCATATCGCGGCGACAGCTCCGTCGACGAGTGGGCCCAAAGGCCCGCAGCCATCCAAAATCCGGGGATGGAGCAGCGGGCCGGGCCAGGTCACGGCTTCGTCCGTGTCCCAAATTGCCAACGGGAAGTCCCAAGGTATCAAGCATGCCACGGTCCGGTTCATAGACTGGCGATCGACCAAATCAGCAGGAGACCGGAATGCGGAAGGGAATGATCGGCGTCGTGGCGGCCATGTTCATCGTTGGCGCGCCAGTAACCCATGCACAGCAAGCCAGCTCCGGCCCGGGCGGCACGCCTGAAAGCGGACGGCTGAGCCAGGCCGAGTTCAAGATGCTGACCGACATTCGGGTCGGGGTGATCAAGGCCGCGCTGCAACTCACGCCGGAGCAGGAGAAACTCTGGCCGGCCGTGGAGGAGGCGATCCGCGCCAGGGCCGAGACGCGCTCCCGCCGACTGGCCGCGCTGGGAGAGCGCATGGACCAGAAACGCGACGTCGATCCGGTGCAGCTTTATCGCCAGCGCGCCGATGTCCTGGCGGACCGTGCAGCGGGCCTGAGGAAGCTCGCCGATGCCTGGCAGCCGCTGTACCAAAGCCTCACGCCCGACCAGAAGACGCGGCTACGGCTCGTGACGGCACATGCGATCGCGGGGCTCCGGACCGCCATGGAGAACCGCCGCATGGAGCCGGATGACGAGGAGGACATCGAAGTTTGGGTGCTCCCTGATTGAGCGGATCCAGGAAAGCCCGCCTGATCGCGGGAGCAGGGACAGCGCAAGGGAGAGGATGCCCATCAGCTCCCTGTATCGTGCCAGACGGGCTTTGGGAGCGTTCATCGGGTCGCGCCTTCGCCCTGTCCGGAGTCTGCGCATCACGGCGTGAGGCCCACGTCATCGCGCTTCGGCAACAGCCCCGACCATCCAGTCGGCGATACGCGGCCAGAGATGACCGAAATGCCGCCATAGGGACACCCAGAAACGGTTGAAGCTCTACCGCAGACAGCGAGGTGTCCCTAACGGTTCAACCGCTGTCTCCAACGGTCAAGTTAGCCGCTCACGAACAGGGAATGATCCGCAGCCCTGAGGCTTCCGGTTCCCGCTCCCAAGTCTGAGTGCCCATCACTCCACGATGAGCGTCCGTGCTGAACCGACGGCTTGGAGACGATGAGGAAAGGAAGTCTCGGTGAGAAGTAGTGTGGTGAAGGTTCTGCAAATCGCCTGATCGGGGCGGTCATGGCAGGATGGTGATGTTCAACGTCACGCACTCCGAGAGGAGCCCCACCATGACCATCATCAAGGATAAACCTGCCGCCGCTGCCATCAAGGACCTTCTGAGCCACAACCCGGACGGGCTGCGCGAGATTGTCCGCGCCGTGATGCAGGAGATGCTCGAAGCCGAGATGACCGATGCCCTCCAGGCCGAGAAAGGCGAGCGTACCGCMKCCCGCCTCGGCTACCGCTCCGGCTCCTATACCCGCACCCTCATCACCCGGGTGGGTAAGCTTGAGCTGCGCGTGCCGCAGGACCGCGACGGCCGCTTCTCGACCGAGCTGTTCGAGCGCTATCAGCGTTCCGARCAGGCGCTGGTGGCCACGCTGGCCGAGATGTACGTGCAGGGCGTCTCCACCCGTAAGGTCAAGGCGATTACCGAGGAACTGTGCGGCCACAGCTTCTCGGCTTCTGCCATCTCGGCCATCAACAAGCGCCTCGACGASAGCCTGGCCCAGTTCGCCTCACGCCGGCTCGAGGAGCCGTTCCCGTACCTGATCCTGGATGCCCGTTACGAGAAGGTGCGTGAGGGCGGCATCGTCAGCTCGCAAGCCGTGCTGATTGCGGTGGGTATCGACTGGGACGGCCGGCGCCAGATCCTGGGTGTGGAGATGGCCAACCGGGAAAGCCAGTCCTCGTGGCGGACGTTTCTGCTCGGCCTGCGGGAGCGCGGGCTCTCAGGGGTCGAGCTGGTGGTGGC
>NZ_JBFUMH010000170.1:0-10978 GCF_054049475.1 Microvirga sp. P5_D2
GAACGATAAGAGGGCCGAGTAAACGAGTCCTTAAAGCCCGAACTGTCACCGGACCACCAATCACGCGCCGATCGGGCAATAGGCTCTCCCATACAGGGCGGAAACAACAGCAGTCAGCGGCTAAGCAAGCTGCGAATAGCCCGCTGGGTTGCCCACAAGTGACCCTGAACAGGGGCAGGACATAGGGGTATTCACCGGCATATTCGTACTGTCACCGAGAGTGTCTCAATGCGGGTTCTACTCCGACCCGATATCCTAACAGTCACTTTTTCTACTCCAACTGGCCCCACGTTGGACCAGTCGCTGGAGTCCAACGGCGTTCAGCAGCTTGGGGAGGGCTAACGGCTGGCCTATGGACCGGTTGAGACTGCCCTCTCGGCTCGGCTGGCAGAAATTGTGGAGCGGCTCGCACGACGGGAGCAGACTGAAAATTGGGCTGCGGCTGATCCATACGTCGGGTTTGGCCCCCAATGGCACTTGTTGCCCATTCCCTTGAACCTCTCAGCGGCCACCAGAGTAGATCGCCAGTCGAAGGCTGGTATTGTTAAGCTTAGCCAGCAGACCATCAGTCTCGGCTACTACTAAGACTATTGACTGATGATTTTTGTCGGGGTCCAGACAGACAGAATTCCTTCTACCTGTTAACTTTTCTTAATAGGAAGAGCCAACAGGGGGCATGGATGACTGCGCAGACGCTCACGCTTGCTGACGATACCACTTCTCACACCGAATATACGTCAAGCAGTTTCACACCCGCTATCCCAGTGGCTCTGATCTGTGACAGCTTCCTTCTCCGCTCAGGACTTCAGCAGATCCTGCGGAACACACAATTTGCGATTGCCGAGGCTGCTTCTACCACAGGTCGGAAGCGGCTCCAGTATTGTGCCCTAAATACGGCCTTGATCATCGTCGAAGCCACTCACAACACCAGTCGTGTGCTTGAGGTGATCAGGCAGGTGAGAGAGCGCTCGCTTGAGACTCGGGTCGTTGCTCTGGCGGATCAATTCGATCTCGATTTCGTGCTGTCGGGACACGAAGCCGGCGTGAAGGGCTTCTGCTTGACCAATAGTAGTCCTGCGGTTCTGATCAAGTCGCTGGAACTGGTCATGCTCGGTGAGAGTGTTCTGCACTCTAAAGCGCTGCGCTCGATCATGGATGCGGTTCCTCAGAGGCGAGAGCAGCCACTTCAAGACAACACGGCGGAGCCCAAGCGGCCCGATTTGAAAGGTTGCAAGCTTTCGGCGCGAGAAGCGGAAGTCCTGAGCTATCTGAGACAGGGAGCACCCAATAAGCTCATCGCCCGACATTTCAATGTCGCTGAGGCAACCGTCAAGGTGCATGTCAAAGCCATTCTGCGGAAGGTCGGGGCCGCCAATCGCACTCAAGCGGCTATGTGGGCTTCGCAACACCTGCCGCACCGAGGCGGGGCGTCTGCAAATGAATAACGCGGTTACGACCGAACTGGGGGTTGGGATAAGGTTCGCGTCCACTTTCATCCACCCGGTCCGATGAACAGATTTTGTGAGGGCTTGGTCACACGGGTGGATCTGGCAGCCCCCGAGGGCCGCTTCTTTGTCGTTGAGGTCATGAACGAGGTCATTCTCGACCGCGAGCACCGCATTAGGCCCAGCTTCGAGGAGATACGTTCGCTACGTGTGCCGGAACGATTTTCCAGGTCGGATTGAAATTCACTCACCCGCAGAACCGAGTGAGATGGAGGACCACGAACCAAAACCAGCCATAGGGCTGCGACTGGTTGAAGCCCCAGATGATCTTGCCCAAAAGTCAGCAGCGAAGCACGGACAGTTTCTGGCCCAACTTGAACGTCAGGAAGACTGTCGCAAGAGCTTTATTGTGGCTCTATTTAGGCGACAGAGATAAGCAATTTCTGTCCTGAAAGGTTCGCCGGACTGTGTCCCCGGTGGGCGGCTTCCAGACAGACTCATGAGTGCTGTGATTTACAAGTGGCGGTGCATCAGCGGGCAGGGATCACCGCCGTAAGCAGTAAGTCTACTTGCACATCGCCTGTAGCTCTGGCTAGAACAGGCCACCTAAGAAAAAAGGCCGCTGTTGCCAGCGGCCCGAAGTTTAGGGAGGAMACGCCCAAGAAGGGCAGCAACACCGCGACGCCAATCGCCGTGTTGCGCTGCAATAAATAGTTCATGCCTGAACAACAGGCAAGCTCAAACGGGCAGCATTGCTGCCCTTTTTTGTAGCTGCTGGCATGCAGCACGAGCATGCCAGCATTATCCTGCTCAAAGGTGACTGAAGCTCGTCCGCTGGATGCACGCATGACCGGTGTGGCTGGTCTTTTTCACAGCGGAACTGCTACTTGTGTTAGCCGTTTCCAACCGACATCAATAGCGTAGCGTTTTTATTCAGCAAGTCCTCCCAGGGACACCATGACCATCACCGGAGGTCAGGATTCCCGTCTCGTTGTTCTCGCGTTCCTGATCGCGACCGCCGCCTCTTATACAGCCCTYGACTTGGCAGGCCGCATCCGCACGGCAAAGGGCGAGGCCTCCCAGATATGGCTTGCAGCGGCAGCCTTCGCCATGAGCGGCGGCATCGGGTTGATGAACTTCGTTGCCATGCTGGCCTTCACCATGCCCGGCATGACAACAAGCTACGATCTCGGCCTGACTGCAGTATTCTTTACTCTGCCGATCCCCTGGTCACCGGCATCGGCTTCCAGGTTGTCAATCGTAGGCACACTGGCTTCGCAATCCTCGTGCTCAGCGGCCTTGTCATGGGCTTTGGCATTGCTGGTATGCACTACACTGGCATGGCTGCCATGCGCATGCCTGCCGATCTCAGCTATGACAATCTGTGGCTGGCCATCTTCATCGATAGCAGTCAGAGCCTCGACAGGCGCCCAGTGGCTGGCCTTCCGTAAAACTGGTCTCCGGCAGAGGTTGATTGCCGCTGTCGCCATGGGTCTGGCCGTCTCGGCGATGCACTATGCCGCAATGCAGGCGGCTGCCTTCACGGCGCATGCAGGGGTGGACCATGCCCATAGGCAGGCCAGCCTTGAGCACAGGCCGGCCTTGGCCCTGCCGATTGCCGCCACCACCTTCCTGATCCTGTTTCTGGCGCTGATCGCGGCCATGTTCAACCGTCGCTTCGCCCTGGCGCCGGAACGAGAGGCCGCTGCCCTGCGGGTCAGCGAAGAACAGTACCGCAACCTCTCCAAGAAGACCCCGCTGCCCCTGCACTCGTTGAACGAGGCCGGGATCATTGAGCATGTGAGTGACGCATGGCTCGACATGCCGGGCTATCATCGTGAGGAGGTTGTAGGGTGTTCAATCACCGACTTCATGACCGACGACTCGATCGAGCGCCGGTCCCAGACCGTCTGGCCAACGCTTCTGCGCGATGGAGCCGTCAAGGATGCCGAGTATCGCCTCGTAACCAAGGATGGGGCGATTCTGGACGTGCTTATGTCAAGCCGGGTCGAGCGTGATCCGGATGGCAGCTTCCGCCATATTCTGGGTGGGGTGATGGATGTCACGGCCCGCAACAAGGCCGAGGAGGCGCTGTGGCAGGCGCAGAAGATTGAGTCAGTTGGCCAGCTAACCGGTGGAGTGGCGCACGACTTTAACAATCTGCTGGCGGTGGTGATCGGCAATCTCGACCTTCTGCGCAAGCGACTGCCGGATAATCCGAAGATTATCCGTTTGCTGGACGGCACCCTTCAGGGGGCACAACGGGGAGCCGCCCTAACCCAGCGCATGCTGGCGTTTGCCGCCGCCAGGACCTCATGTCCGAACCGGTTGATCTTCCCGACCTCGTGAAGGGTATGACTAATCTGCTGCAAGGGTCGATTGGCCCGATGGTGCGGATCGAGACCCGCTTTCCGCTTGGCCTGCCCCTTGCACGGGTGGATGCCGTTCAACTTGAATTGGCATTGCTAAACCTTGTGGTGAATGCACAGGTTGCCATGCCGGACGGCGGCACGGTCACGATTGCTGGGCGAGAGCAGGGCGCTGGTCTGGGGCAAACCAGCGGTCTTTCGCTGGGGCAATCTGTCTGCCTGTCGGTGACCGACAGCGGCCAAGGCATGGATGCGGCGACGCTGACGCGAGCCACGGAGCCATTCTTCACCACGAAGGGGGGCAAGGGCACGGGCCTGGGACTCTCAACGGTGCATGGACTGGCTGCGCAGTCAGGTGGACGGTTGGTTCTGAAAAGTCGCGAAGGCGAGAGCACGACCGCCGAGATTTGGCTGCCTGCCGTCCACGCCCAGGAGGCAACACCAGCCGTCTCAACACGAAACGAAGGGGCAATCGGCCTTGGGTCGGGCATCAGGCCGCTCACAATCCTTGTGATCGATGATGATACCCTGGTGCTCCAAAATACGGCGGCGATGCTGGAAGACCTTGGGCACCGAGTGCTGGGGGCAAGTTCTGGCCGCGAGGCCCTGAACTACCTCGGTCGAGCCCAGTCGGTGGATTTGGTGATCACGGACCAAGCTATGCTTGTCATGACGGGAGCGCAGCTTGTCAGGGCTGTCAGGCAGCAATGGCCGGAGACGCCGGTGATTCTGGCATCCGGGTATGCCGAGCTGCCATCCGACCTGAGCCCCGATGTCGTCAGGCTCAACAAGCCTTTCCGACAGGATGACCTCGCGCAAGCTATCACTGAGAGCATGAGGGACACGGCAGAAAGGAAGGTGGTCCCATTCCGCTCCAAGCAAGCTGAAGACCATCCGAAGTAAGACCTTGAGCAAGTGCGGATGGCCACACGAGAGCGACCAGGCTTCTCTCGGATTACTGTCAGTTTCGGCACCATTGGCGGGCGATCCGGAGTATGGCTGGTGTGCCGCTACTATGTGTGTCTGGGGATCTCAATGAAAGAACCTGGCGTGATTGATCTGCCGAACGGACGTCGCGGTTCGGCCGTCTACGCCTCCTCGGACGCTGGAATGATTATCTCTGAGGTCGGTCCGGAGTCTATCGACTACATCATCGTTGAAAACGGTTTGAGGTGATCTCGCGCATGACCATCGGGCCAGAAGATCGCGCGAACCGTTTGATCGAGGGCATGAAGTGGGCAGGGGATGAGGACGTTCAGGGATGAGTATAGCTCTGGATCAGCGCTTCGGCTTCCACCTCGCACCTGTCATAGCTTTCTCGGACGACCGAGTTTTGTTGGCCGGTCGGAATGTTGGCCGTGTCATCTCGTTCAGCATGGCTTTCTGCTGATATTAAGGGTGGGCTGCACTTAGCCTCAGATGCCCCAGTAGTAGGGCGTTCTCCAATAGTCATGCAGTTCACGCTCCCGCTCCCGATCCGACCACTCGTAGTCATCACGGTCTCGGTAGAAGGTCGGAGCGCCACGTAGCTGCTCTTCGGTAATATCGGTGCGATAACCGCCTAGGCCTGTGTCGTAGGTCAGTTTGCTCCACGGGATGGTGTGCTCTTCCTCGCCCATGCCAAGGAAGCCGCCAAACGCCATCACCGCATACGCCACCTTGCCACTGAGCTTCTCGATCATCATCCGCTTGATCGAACCTAGATGATTGCCGTTCGGATCATAAACGGCGGTCCCCTCGACCCGATCACTTTCGATCAGGGGTTTGCCCGTCATCGTGCCAGAAGCTTCCGTGTCGGTAGTCGTGTTGGTCTGAGCCATTTCTAAGCTCCTCCGAAATTTCCTTTAGCAAGTTTCATCCAATTCGCCTGCACTGGAGCGCCGATCATTTTTCATCGCTGCGATATCCAGCATAGTCGGATCTGGTTCGGGCATGGTCCGGCACACGCCTGTCACGAGCACGGTGCTCACTGTKAATCATCCAAGCCAATAGATAGCCAACCGCCCCTGCCGCCAATAGCGAAAGCCATGGGTTTTCCATGATCCCTCGATGGACCGCCTGACGACCTTCCCGGTAGTACTGTTCAGCCTCAGGGTAGCGTTCACGCGCTTGCCGGATGTACCGCTGGCTCTCGGTATAAGCCTCACGGACTGTTCCCGAAGTCGTTCGCCTCACGTCTTGCAGCGACTCCCGAACCACATCCAGCAGCGTCTCAGTGGTCTCCTGCTCAGCTTGATCCTGAGCTTCATGGCCATGG
The DNA here is from genome assembly GCF_054049475.1 of Microvirga sp. P5_D2. NCBI lineage: Bacteria > Pseudomonadati > Pseudomonadota > Alphaproteobacteria > Hyphomicrobiales > Methylobacteriaceae > Microvirga > Microvirga sp. P5_D2. The sequence goes on from NZ_JBFUMH010000170.1 coordinate 6,072, forward strand.
CTGTCAGGAGTGGTAGACGCCGCCTCACGTGTGACCTCACCGACAGGCTGCTTAGTGACGGTTACGGAGATTGGATCGCTGGTCGGAAAGGTCTCCTCAATGGCATGGTCGAGCCGTGCATCAAGGTTTTCAGGTGAGTTCTCGGGCAGGTCACAATCGGGAACGCAAGGCTCAGACTGAGTTTTCTGTTCCTCAGGGATAGGCTTGTTCTGAGCTGTGGGGGCATTGGCCATGGCAGTACTCCATCACGAGACCAGACTCAGGATGCTATCCGGCTCCGCTTTGCCAGACCAACGCTGGTCTATCAGCCCCGTTCCGGAAAAATAACATAGGTGTCGAGCATAGCTGCAACTTCGGCGAGCGTGATCGCCAACACCCTATGTCTTGCGTCATCGCTTGTTGGGTTTCAGTGAGTCCCGCGCACTAATAGCCGCAACTGTGCTGATGGTCTGGTGCAGGACACCCCTGTACGGGCTCGGTGTACCCAAAGCGCTGCCACAGTGGCTGTCGGGATCGAACAGCGCAGCTTCTCGCAGGCGTCGGCCGCGTTGGAGATCAGCTCGCGCAGGAAGACGTCCTTGTCGGAATAGACCGAGTGCACCATCAGGTGCAGCAGCCTGGCGACATCAGCCTCGAAGGTGTGGCTCTCAGGGGCGGTGGTATCTGCAGTCGTCACGGCGTGAGAGGAACCATGTTGCTCCAGCCGGCGATGAGGTGGTGGTGAACGGTCAAGATTTCAAGGTCCGGGTTCACTCTCGGATGAGGTCCGCACCCCTGAGAGGGCTGCTGTCGGCTATCGAGTTGACCGGAACCGCTGAAAGGCGGTGATCCTCTGGCTGAAGGGCTCAGCCTCGCGCCGGTACACCTCGCGCCGGAGAAAGGTGAGTTCGGCCTCGCCGGCCTCCTCGTCAACCTCCACCCACCACGCTTTCGGCCGGCCATCGGTGCCGTCGTTCCAGCGATACCCTCGCGCCTTCAACACATCCTTCATGTCGAATGGGCTGCCCTCAGCCCAGATGCGCACGAGCGCCTTTCGCGCCGAGGTCAGCAGATGTCCGAAGGGGAACCCGGCCTCGGAGCGGAGGGGGGAGGCCAGCACCTCGAGCAGGGCATGGCAGTCCTCGACAGCCCGGTGGCCCTGGTGGAACCAGCCACACTGGGTCAAGAGGTACCCGAGCTTCGATCCCGCAAAGCCGAGTTCGCTCCAGGGGACCTCGGAATGAGAGCACGCCCAAGCCTTAACTTGAAAACTCTTGGACAGACGCTCACAGAAGGGCCGATCGAAGCGGGCATTGTGCGCAATGATCAGGTCTGCCGCCTCAATGAACCGCTCGACCGCCGCAAGATCGAGCATCTGGCCGGCAACCATGTCAGGCGTGATCCCGGTCAGGCGAGTGATCTCAGGACTGATAGGTACGCTCGGCTCACACAGGGCATTGAACGTTCCGATCACATCACCGATCCGGCCTTCCTCATCATAGGTGACGGCGATCATGCCGAGTTCGATCACCTCGTCCCGCCTGTGATCGAGGCCCGTGGTTTCGGTGTCGAGGATGACGGCGATCTTCTCGCCCTGGGGAGCGATGCGGGACACGACGATAGGGCGGGGCTGCAGGCGGCGGAGAACGCGATAGTCGCCTGTGGCCTCCAGCATCCGGGCGGCGGTCTCAAAGTCGGGAGCCTTGAAGGACTCGCTGCGTTGCCTGGCCTTGATGACAATCTCGTCGGCGGGTCTGGTCTCGATGGGACCCGGCGGCGCATCGTAGTCCAAGAAAAGGTCAGCCTGGCCTCGCATTCCCACACCTTCTGCCCGCCAACAGGACAGGCCCACGCGTGGGGCCCGACGGGGCAGACTAGAGGGTACAGGTCGCCAGATCGTTAATGCACAAGGTATGCGGGAGGGAGTACAAACTGTGGAGTGGGTGGTATGTCCAGATCGTGGGGTAGATCTGTTATACAAGATTGCAATGGGAGTACCTTGAACACAGTCCGGATTTACAACCTGACTCTTGTTTTCTGAGACACCTGATACGATTTCACGTGGTCCTAATGGTGAGCCCGGACCATGACAGGTCATTTTCCCTTCGACAATACCTACGCGCGCCTGCCTGATCGGTTCTATGCACGCATAGAACCCGAAGCCGTCAAGGCTCCGAGGCTCGTCCGACTGAACCGGGATCTCGCGTTACACCTCGGCCTCGACCCGGATCACCTCTCCAGTCCTGACGGAGTTGAGCTTCTGTCCGGCAACCGCGTTCCGGATGCGGCCGAGCCCATCGCCATGGCTTATGCCGGGCACCAGTTTGGGCAGTTCGTTCCGCAGCTCGGCGATGGCCGTGCTATCCTCCTCGGCGAAGTGGTCGACCAACATGGAATTCGCCGGGACATTCAGCTCAAAGGCTCAGGTCCGACACCCTTCTCGCGCCGCGGCGATGGGCGGGCGGCCTTGGGACCTGTCCTGCGTGAGTATCTCCTCAGCGAGGCAATGGCCGCGCTTGGGCTGCCGACAACGCGTGCGCTTGCAGCAGTGGTGACCGGAGAGACGGTTTTCCGCGAGACGCCGCTTCCCGGGGCAGTTCTCACCCGTGTTGCCGCGAGTCATGTCCGGATCGGCACGTTTCAGTTCTTTGCAGCCCGGCAGGATGGAGAGGGGCTACGCCTCCTCGCGGACTACGTCATCGGCCGGCACTACCCACTGGCCGCCGAGAGTGACCGCCCCTACCGTGCGTTCCTCGACCAAGTGATCGCCGCCCAGGCAGTCCTCATTGCTCGTTGGCTGCACATCGGCTTCATCCACGGGGTGATGAACACAGACAACATGTCCATCGCCGGCGAGACGATTGACTACGGTCCGTGCGCCTTCATGGATGCCTACGATCCGGCGACGGTCTTCAGCTCCATCGACCGGCAGGGCCGCTATGCCTATGGCAACCAGCCCCGCATCGGTCTCTGGAATTTGACGCGGCTGGCAGAGACGCTTCTGCCCCTCCTGTCGGAGGACGAGGAAAAGGCTGTGGCGGAAGCGACCGAGGCGCTCGAAGCGTTCTCGAGTAAGTTCGAGGCGGCCTATCACGCGGGGCTCAGGCGCAAGCTCGGGCTGCTGACCGAGCGAGAGGAAGACCTGACACTCACCGGGGATCTCCTGAAGGCGATGGCGGAGAACCAGGCTGACTTCACCCTGACATTCCGGAGGTTGAGCGATGCTGCCGCTGGACCCGAGGGGGATGAGGCTGTCCGAAACCTCTTCATCAATCCGCTTGCTTATGATGCTTGGGCCGCCCGCTGGCGGGAGCAGTTGAGCCTTGAACCGCAAGATGGTGTCAGGCGCCAAGCTGCCATGCGAGCGGTCAATCCAGCTTTTATCCCGCGCAATCATCGCGTGGAGACGGTGATCCAAGCTGCGGTGGAGCAGGGCGACTTTGCTCCGTTCGAGGAGCTTCTGATGGTCCTATCGAATCCGTATGAGGATCAGCCATCGTTTACTCACTACTCCGAACCACCGGAACCGCACCAGCGCGTCTATCGGACATTCTGCGGGACATAAGGCGGGAAGGCTGCCTCCGCAGTTTCGCACCTAGGTCGTTCGCCTCATCTGGTGCCGCACTTCCAGTGACCGACGGGGAACTCCCCAGGACATCGAAATCTCTCCGCGGCTTTTACTCCCGCCTAGTGGCCATTCTGCATGCTGGACGGAGGAACGGCGGGATGCGTGAGAATTCAGCTGGCTGGGGCAGCTAAATGCCGGAACATATGCTGGCATGCTTCGTCGTCCATCTCAGCTTTGAAGCTGTGCCGCTCCTTCAGCACGGCAGTGGCATGAGCGGCCGGACGAGCGCTGATCTCGTCAAAGAGACGCTTGAGGTTCGGGAATTCCCCCCAGGCGTTTTCGCCCAAGATGAACGGCACCATGCGCGCCCATCCCCACAGAGCCATATCCACAATGGTGTAAGTCTCTCCCACCATGTAGCGCTGCCCGGATAGATGCGCATCAATAATGCCATAATGCCGCTTCGCTTCGTACAGATAGCGATTGACGGCATAGTCCTTAGGCTCAGGCGCAAAGTGCTTGAAATGCACGGCTTGGCCTGAGAACGGGCCGACGCCCGTTGCAATGAACATCAGCCAAGAGAGAAGCTCACCACGTGCAACCGGTGTGCTGTCAGGCAGGAACTGTCCGGTCCTCTCCGCAAGATAGAGCAGGATCGCATTCGAGTCGAAGACCTTTGCGCCGGTATCCTGGTCGATGATCACAGGCACCTTGCCATTCGGGTTGATGGCCAGAAAGTCCGGCTGGTGCTGCTCGCCTTTACGCGTATCCACGGGCTTGAGCTCATACGGAAGGCTCATCTCCTCTAGGCACAGAGCAACCTTCATCGGGTTGGGGGCAAGGTTGTAGTAGAAGGTAATCAAAGGAGAGCTCCAGCAGCAGGGGGCAACGTCGAGTAGGCCGTGACGAGAGCCACTGCGGGATGCAGTGCAGTCGCAGTGCGACGCGTTAGAGGCCGTCAGGCAGGATTTTCAAAGAGGTGAGAGGACGTGGATCAAGCGGTCCTCAATCATGTCAGCTGTTCTTTCGGCATAGGCCAGCATGTGCGGGGCGGCTGCGTGCGCTTTGAGCGCTTCAGGGCTCGCCCATTTCTCGACCACAACAAAGGTGTTTGGCCCAAGCTCGGTTTGGGAAGGTCCGAATGCCGGAAGATCAACAACCGGAACGTACTCGATGCAACCCTCTTCGGCATGCACGGCTGGCATGTTCGCCCGGAACTCCCGGAGCACGGTTTCGCGCATACCGGGCTTTGCAGTAATATAGGCCAGAACGTGCAGCATGAATGATCTCCTGATAGCCGATTGTTAGACACAGCTCTGCGGCCCTGCAAGCTCTTTACCCCGTGTGCAGGACCTGTGAC
>NZ_JBFUMH010000171.1:0-10954 GCF_054049475.1 Microvirga sp. P5_D2
CTTCAGAGGCGACTTCAGAGGCGATGGGAGCTTCATTCCATCGACGATAAGCCAATCCGCGCTCGCCCATGATGGTGAAGGGCCTTGGAGCGGGGAAAGCCGCAATCCGTCTTTTGCGAAAGCATTTTGACACGACCAAGACCGGAAGGTGAACTTCGACACCATCACCGACTTTAAGCCGGGTGAGGACAAGATCTTGCTCGACAATGCGGTCTTCAAGAAGCTTGGGAAGTTAGGTACGGAAGCCGCACCCGCCGCCTTGAGCAAGAAGTACTTCAAGATCGGCGCACAGGCCGGGGATAAGAACGATTACCTAGTCTACAACAAGAAGACCGGCGTCCTCTCCTATGATCCGGATGGAAATGGCTCAAAGGATGCCATCGAGATCGCCAAGCTCTCGAAAAACCTCAAGCTGAGCTATCTCGATTTCGGGATCATCTGACAATCGGGGAGCACGTCGCACTCAGCCGGTGTGCTCCCATTCTCTTCATGCCTTTTAAGAAAGCCGATGCGCTTTCAAACAGACAGCCGGTCAACGTCGCTGACACAGGCGCATGTGTCGCATTTCCTTACTGCGCCTATCAATATAAACCCATCCATTAAGTAACTATACAACATTATAAAATGCGATCATCCAGATTGACCCTGGGCGGTCAAAGCATTGTTTTATCTAATGTTTGGGGGCTTTGATGAGTAATTCGCGCGACCTTTCCGCGATTGCGTTGGCTGTCAGTGATACCAGCGGAGACAACACTTTCTTTCATACTGCATCGAGCCTGAGTTATGGCGCAACGAGCCTTGATGGCGGCGCTGGGACCGACACGCTCATCCTCCAGGAAAGCGAATGGGGTGGACCCTTTGGGCTCCACTTTCCTGGTGTCTTCAACAGCATCGAGATCGTACGAGGAACCGAGGCCGGGGACAGGATCGAGTTGGCGGCGCGTGAACTGGCGAGCCTCATGACCATCAACGGAGCCGGGGGATTCGATACCCTCGCACTCTATGTGGATCCCGTTTTCGATTTTCGCGGTAAGGTCCTTCAGAGCATCGAGGCAATTGAGCTGGTTTATAGCGAAGGCCATGTTCTCTTCAGCAACAAGGATGCCGCTCTGCTGATGAAAGCCAAGAGCGGCGACGATCATCATCTGACGCTTGAAGGTTCGGCTTTCAGCGTGGAAGAGCGCACCAAGCTGTTCGCGCAAGGGATCGACAAGATCACCGATGCGAACGGTACGCATGTCAATCCTCCCCTGCGGCTGGCCAATATCGATAGCGATAAGATTGAGGTAGGCCGCCTGAGCTTCATTGACGCTGGTGCGGCCGTTAGAATCGAGAATGCCAGCAGCCAGCTTCACTCTCTTGTCGTCAATCTGGTGGATGGGTCGGATTTATATGGCTCCTTCAATATCGATACATCCGGGCGCGTGACATTGTCCAAACAGTTGGAAAATGGCAGCGTTATCAGCGTCGGCGGCACCCCTATCGGAACGATCAGTGAAGGTTCACCGATTGGCTTCAGCATCGCGTTCAACGAGCAGGCTACGCCCGCCCTCGTGCAGGAATTGCTGAGTTCTGTGACTTACGACAGCATCCAGCTTCCTGAAGGGCGCAGCGAGCAGCAGATTGAGATTCGCCTGACGGATATGTCGGGGCATGAGGCCGTGGCCAACATCATCGTCGGCGAGTTCAATCATCCTCCTAGCGACATATCTTTGAGAGGAACGACGATTGTCGAGAATGCGGCCGCCGGCACGATGATCGGTGACATCGCCGCTGTCGATGTTCCAGGCAGTAACGTGATCTATACGCTCACCAACGACGCTGATGGCCGCTTCGCACTTCAAAACGGGCGCTTGGTGGTGAAGAATGGAACGCAGCTCGATTACGAGCAGGCCCGCTTCCATACAGTCACCATCAAGGCTACCGACCAAGGTGGGCTTTCCTACGAGAAGAGCTTCACCATTGATGTCGCTGACGTGAACACGGAGGTCATTTGGGGTTCGGCCGGCAATGACGTGCTGGTCGGAGGTGCAGGGCGGGACACGATCCGGGGCGGCGCGGGCAGCGACACGCTGGAAGGCGGTCGGGGCCATGATGTGCTGATCGGCGGCGCGGGGCGGGACAAGTTCGTGTTCGACACGGAGCCGAGCAGAGCTCGCAACATGGACCGGATCCTGGATTTCTCGGTCAAGGACGACACGATCCAGCTGGACAACTCGATCTTCTGGAAGCTGGGGGCGAGGACCGGAGTGCTCCGCAAGTCGTATTTTACCATCGGCGCCGAGGCCGAGGATCGGAACGACTATATCCTCTACGACAAGAAGACCGGCTATCTGCGCTACGATGTGGACGGATCCGGTGAGAGGGACGCCGTGGTCATCGCCAAGCTTCAGCCCAAGATCAAGAGCATGAGCTTTCGGGATTTCGAGGTGATCTAGGAATAGGGAGGGGAGCTTTGCGGCAGACCCTTCCCTGATGACTCGGGAGCGCTTAAATCTCCTCCATGAGTCGCAATACCTATAACGACGTCCCGCCGGATATCCTGGATAACGAGGAGGATGACGACAGCGTAGCCGTGGAGAGCGGCTCGGATGTCGAGTTCGATCTGGAGGCCAATCCCAGCTTGGTTCAGCGCGGAACCGAGGTGATCCGGCGTTTCTGGACGACACTGCCCAACGCGCCCGGTGTCTATCGCATGTTCGATGCGAAGGGCGACGTGCTTTATGTGGGCAAGGCGAAGAGCCTGAAGAACCGCGTCGGCTCCTACGCGCGCGGTCAGGCGCATTCCAACCGCATCGCCCGCATGATCGGCGAGACGACTTCGATGGAATTCGTCACCACGGCGACGGAAACCGAGGCGCTGCTGCTCGAGGCCAACCTCATCAAGCAGCTCAAGCCCCGCTACAACGTGCTGCTGCGGGACGACAAATCGCTGCCCTATATCCTGCTCACAGGTGATCACGAGGCGCCGCAGCTCGTGAAGCATCGCGGCGCGCGAAAGCGGAAGGGTGATTATTACGGCCCCTTCGCCAGCGTGTGGGCGGTGAACCGCACCATCAACGCCCTGCAGCGCGCGTTCCTTCTGCGCTCGTGCAACGACAGCTATTTCGAGAACCGCACGCGACCCTGCCTACTGTTCCAGATCAAACGCTGTTCAGGCCCATGCACGAAAGAGATTTCGAACGAGGAATATGCCGGGCTCGCCTCCGAGGCGCGTGCATTCCTCGCGGGCAAATCCAACGCGGTGAAGCAGCGCATCACGGAAGAGATGCAGCAGGCTTCCGAGGATCTCGAGTTCGAGCGCGCCGCGCGCTGCCGCGACAGGCTGGCTGCGCTCTCCGCCATTCAGGGCGTGCAGGGCATCAACACGCAATCGGTGGAAGAGGCCGATGTGTTCGCGCTCGACGAGCAGGCAGGACAATTCTGCGTCGAGGTCTTCTTCTTCCGCAACTGGCAGAACTGGGGCAACCGCGCTTACTTCCCGAAGGCCGACAAATCCATGTCGCGGGAGGAGGTTCTCGGCTCCTTCATCGCGCAGTTCTATGACGACAAGCCAGCGCCGCGCCTGATCCTGCTCTCGCACGAGATCGAGGATGCGGAACTGATGGGCGCCGCGCTCTCGACACGGGCCGAGTCGCGCGTCGAGATTCATGCGCCGCAGCGCGGCGAGCGGCGCCAGCTTATCGAATACGTCCTGCGCAACGCCAAGGAGGCGCTCGGCCGGAGGTTGGCGGATACGGCCTCGCAGCAGAAGCTTCTGATATCCCTGGGCCAGGCCTTCGGCATGGCCAAAGCGCCCAAGCGCGTGGAGGTTTACGACAACTCGCACATCATGGGCACCAATGCGGTGGGCGCCATGGTGGTGGCGGGCGCGAACGGCTTCATGAAGCAGCATTACCGCACCTTCAACATGAAGTCCGAGGATCTGAAGCCGGGCGACGATTACGGCATGATGCGCGAGATGCTTCAGCGCCGCTTCGCACGGCTCGTCAAGGAGGAGCCCAGGGCTGCCGACGCGGAGGCGCCTGTAGAGCACGATGATGCCTTCCCCGCTTGGCCCGATCTGGTGCTCATCGACGGTGGCAAGGGGCAGCTGGAGGCCGCGCGGCAGGCGCTGGCCGAGGTCGGTGTGAGCGAGGATGATGTCGCGCTCGTTGGCATCGCCAAGGGACGCGACCGCGACGCGGGGCGCGAGACCTTCTTCAAGCCCGGGCAGCCTCCTTTCAAGATGCCGCCGCGCGATCCTGCACTCTATTTCGTGCAGCGCCTGCGCGACGAGGCGCACCGCTTCGCCATCGGCGCGCACCGGGCCAAGCGCAAGCGTGAGTTGGTCAAGAACCCGCTCGACGAGATCGCCGGGATCGGCCCGACCCGCAAGCGCGCGCTTCTGCACCATTTCGGAACCGTCAAGGCCATCCAACAGGCGGCCCTGGAGGATCTGATGAAGGCGCCTGGGGTGAACGCGGCCACGGCCCGCGCGGTGTATGACTTCTTCCATGATCGGGGATAGGCTATGGCTCGCCAGATAACGGCAATGTGGCGGGCATTCCGGTTGACGGAACGGCCTGCGGCATGCTTCCTGCCTGTCCTATGAGCAGTGCCCCCACCATGCGCCGGTCGAAGGCTTTCAATCTCGCGAACCTGTTGACCTATCTCCGGCTGGTGGCGGTTCCGGCCGTGGTCGGGCTGCTGTACTGGCCCGAGGACCATTGGTCGCGCTGGTTCGCTCTGGGCGTCTTCGCCGTGGCCGCCATTACCGATTATCTCGACGGCTATATCGCCCGTACTTATGCGCAAGGGTCCGCCCTTGGGCGCATGCTCGATCCCATTGCCGACAAGCTTCTGGTCGCGGCCTGCCTGCTCATGCTGGTGGCCACCGATACCATCCGGGGCTGGGATCTCTGGGCCGCCATCGTGATCCTGTGCCGCGAGATCCTGGTTTCGGGTCTGCGCGAATTCCTGGCCGAGTTGAAGGTCGGCGTGCCGGTGAGCCGGGTCGCCAAGTGGAAGACCACATTCCAGCTGCTCTCCCTCGGCTTCCTCATCGCCGGACCTGCGGGCGATACGGTGCTGCCCGGCAATACCCAGATCGGCCTCATTCTGCTCTGGGTGGCCGCCTTGCTGACGCTCTATACGGGCTGGGATTACCTGAAGACCGGCATTCAGCATCTCGTGGATGAGGGGTAAGCGGCATGAAGCTCGTCTACTTTGCCTGGGTGCGCGAGCGGATCGGCAGGACGGACGAGGAGGTGAGCCCACCGGAGGGCGTCGCCACCATCGCCGATTTGGTGCGCTGGCTGAAAGGCCGGGGCGAGGAGTACGAATACGCCTTCGAAAACGAGGATATCGTTCGCGCCGCCATCGACCACGAGCATGCCCGGCCTGATGCCGCCATTGCCGGCGCGCGGGAGATCGCCTTCTTCCCGCCCATGACCGGCGGCTAGGCATGATGCGCAAGGTCAGCATTCAGGCCGAGAACTTCGACATCGCGGCCGAGACGTCGCTTCTTGCCGAAACCTCCGCCGATGTGGGCGCGGTTGTCGCCTTCACCGGTTACTGCCGGGACGAAGGCGGGCGGTTGTCGGCCCTTGAACTCGARCATTATCCCGGCATGGCCGAGGCCGAATTGGCCCGCCTCGCCGGGGACGCGGAAGGGCGCTGGCCGCTTATCGGCGTCACGATCATCCATCGCTTCGGGTTGATCCGTCCGGGAGAGCCTATCGTGCTCGTGCTCGCGGCGAGCGCCCATCGCCGCGCCGCTTTCGAGGCTGCCGATTTCCTGATGGATTATCTCAAGACCCACGCCCCGTTCTGGAAGCGCGAGCATCTCAAGGACGGCACGATGGGCGCCTGGGTGGAGGCGAAATCCACCGATGACGATGCCATGGTTCGCTGGCGCTGAGCTGCACTAGAAAGTCCGGTCATGATCTCGCCGCAGGTCGGGAGGACGATGTTACGGATATGGCAAGCGAGAGGTGCACCATGCACAGCGTCGTTGTCGTTCTTGCCCTGCTGATCGCAGCGCCGGCCGCTGCCCACGAAATGCCGATGCCCGAGTCCGCCTTGGCTCAAGCGCAAGCCCTTCCTGACTGCTATTGCCGCGCGGCGGGCCGGATCTTCGAAGAAGGGGAGGAGGCCTGTCTGCAGACCACCGAGGGGCCACGGATCGCCCAGTGTTCTATGGAACTCAACGTGATGTCTTGGAGGATCAAGCCGACCCTCTGCCCGGAATCATGAAAAACGCTGCCGGTCGGGCAGCGTTTCTGAAAAGAATCTCGTTGAATAGCCCTCGAGGGCTCTTGTGCGGCCTTAAAGGAGGCCGACGACGATCGCGCAAATGAAGGAAAATGAGACGCAGACCGCAGCGATATTGAGCTTGGCAGTCCAGTCCAGGTTAGACGTCAGGTTCATGAAGGAGCCCCCTGTCTGAATGGAGGGGAACGCTAGCAGAGCCGATGGAACCTGAAAAGACCCGGCTAAGCTGTGGGACCGCGTGCCGCAACCGGATGGAAGGTTAACAGACGGTTAACCCATTGTTTTTGGCCAGGAAGGTAGTCGGACCTTTGCCCCGAAAATATTTCGGGCCGCATGGAATATTTATTCCGGGCCGTTCTATTTTTGCACATCCTGCTCAGATGGGGCCGGGTTGCAGACTGATTCGAAGGCTTTTGCCGCCGCAACTCCGTTGACGGGATGTTTACCTCAGCCGGGCTAATCTCGGCTCATGCGTCGTGGGTTAGTTGCGTTTTTTGCCCTTTCGCTCGTCGGGCTTGGGGTTACCGGTTGCGGGCTGTTTCGTTTCGAGCAGCGCGAGCCTTGGCGTGCTCAAGCCGAGGAGGCTTGCCTCGCTCAGCGTCTGGTGCAGCCATCGGCCTATGTGGCCATGTCCGGGAAGATCGATGGTCCCGGCGTCTGCGGCATGGATCATCCCTTCAAGGTCTCCGCTTTCAGCAACGGCGAGGTCGGCCTGAAGTCTAAGGTGACTCTGGCTTGCCCGATCATCCCCAGCATCGATACCTGGCTCGACGAGATCGTGAAGCCTGCGGCCGTCATGTATTTCGGCATGCCTGTCGTGGATATCAAAGCGGGCTCGTATTCCTGCCGTCCGCGCAACAACCGGAGCGGCGCCAAGCTCTCCGAACATTCCTTCGGCAATGCCCTCGACGTGATGGGCTTCGTCCTGGCCGATGGCCGCGAGGTCTCCGTCGTGAAAGGGTGGAAGGGCGCGCCCGCCGAGCAGGACTTCCTGCGCGAGGCCTTCGTCGGCGCCTGCCGCTATTTCACGACCGTGCTCGGCCCGGGGTCGGACGCCTTCCACTACGATCACCTGCATCTCGATCTGGCCCGGCACGATCCGCGCGGCCAGCGGCGCGTCTGCAAGCCGATCCTCAAGTTCGAGCCGCGAATCGATCCCGAACAGAGCCGTCAGGTCATGCAAAGCGTGAACGCCGCCGGCGATCTGCCTGGCGTCGAGATGGAGCAGGATGTGGCGGATGAGGGCGGAGCCATCGGCTACGGGCAGGATTCGCCTATGGGGGCTCCCATGGTGCCGCCCATCGTATCCGCCCCGGTGCCGCCCCCAGCGCCACGTTATCCTGCGCCTTCAGGCTATTCGAACAATGCGGCGCCGGATGTCTACGTGCCGCCCCCGCCGCCCGGCTATGAGCGGCAAGCGCCGCAGCAGACCTATGCGCCGCCCCGCCAGATGCGCTCTTCCGCTGGGGAGCCAATGGTGCTGAACAGACACGCCGCCTATTAATCCGCAAGCGGAGCCTTGACCTTCCGGGCTCCTCCCCACATGGTCGATGTTACAAAGTCTTTCGACCTGTTGGAGCAGTAGAATGAAGTGGCTGGCGGCGATTCTCTCTTGCATGCTGTTGAGCGTTCCCGCGCTTGCGCGCGAGATCACGCCCGCTGAGCGGCGCGAAAAGGCGTCCGAGCTGTCGGTGGACCGCTACAACGCGAACCTGCCGGTCTGTGGCGACCCTTCCGTGCTCAGTAACGTGTCGGGAAATTTCGAGCACACGGAAGCCAAGTTCTGGAATTCCAGCCTCAAGATCATCGGCTTTGAGCGGATCCAGGAAGTGGCTTGGCGTCCCTGGGGCCTCGACTTCATCCCGCGCCGCTATTGCACCGGCACGGTGATCGTGTCCGATGGCTACAAGCGCCGGGTCAATTTCTCCATCGGCGAGGATATGGGCTTCATCGGCATCGGCTGGAACACCGAGTCCTGTATCGACGGCTTTGACCGCAGCTACGCCTACGCTCCCCATTGCAAGCAGGCTCTGCCTTGATTCTCAGACGGTGCCTCACTTTAGCAGGCGCCTTGCTTTTCCTGACCTCGTCTCTTGCGGCCCAAACCCCGCGCGAGGCGAGGGGCGCCCCCATGGGGCAATTCGACTTCTATGTGCTTGCCCTCTCCTGGTCGCCCGGCTTCTGTGAGATCAGCGGCAGCCGAAGCCAGCAATGTAACCAGGGCAGCGGCCTCGGTTTCGTGGTTCACGGCCTCTGGCCTCAGCAGGAGCAAGGCTACCCGAGCTTCTGCGCCCCGAACGGGCGCTTCGTGCCGAGCACGACTATCGATGAGGTGAAGGGACTCTACCCCGACGACAACCTCGCCCGCTATCAATGGCGCAAGCACGGCACCTGCACCGGCGAAAGCCCGAACGGCTATTTCAAGGCGGTGCAGCGCGCCCGTGAGCGCGTGCGCGTTCCGGAGAGTTTCAAGGCACTCGGCGCCCGGTCCAAGGTTCTGCCGAGCGAGATCGAACAGGCCTTCATGAGCGTCAATCCAGGGCTTCGACCTGACATGATCGCGGTCTCCTGTGGGCGGCGCATCTTCCAGGAAGTGCGGATCTGCCTGGACAAGGATCTGCGGAACTTCAGGCAATGCCCCGAGGTCGATCGCATCGGTTGCCGTGCGGGCGAACTCCAGATCCCATCGGTCCGTTAGAGCATTTTTCGGCGAAGTGATTCCGCTCGATGTGCTAGGACACGCGTATGAATTACCGTCATGCCTTCCACGCCGGCAATTTCGCCGACGTCATGAAACACGCGCTTATGGTGCGCATTCTCACCTATCTCCAGCGCAAGGAGACGCCCCTGCGCGTCATCGACACCCATGCCGGGATCGGGCTCTACGATCTCGCGGGCGATGAGGCGGGGCGGACGGGCGAATGGGTCGAGGGCATTGGCCGCTTGGAAAAACCATTCAGTCCCGAGGTCGAAGCCATCCTCGCGCCTTACCGGGCTGTGGTCGCCGATGTTCGCGCGCGCCATGGCGAAACGATTTATCCGGGTTCTCCCGGTTTCGTGCGCGAGCTTCTGCGCCGCCAGGATCGCGGCGTCTTCGTCGAGCTGCATCCTGCCGATCATGAGGTGCTGAGCGAGGCTTTTAACGAGGTCTCCAACCTGAAGGTGATGCATCTCGATGGATGGACGGCGCTCCATGCCCTGATCCCGCCGAAGGAAAAGCGCGGGCTGGTGCTGATCGATCCGCCTTACGAGGAAACGGGCGAACTCGAACGGCTCGGCACGGAACTGCTGACCGCGCTCAGGAAATGGCCCACGGGCGTCTATGCAGGATGGTATCCGATCAAGGATGTCAGCGCCGTCGATGCGGTTGCAAGGAAGCTTCACGAGCAGAGCGGACGTCCCGGCCTTCGCCTCGAGCTCTATGTGGACGATCCGCGTGATCCGACGCGTCTCAATGGCAGCGGGCTCTTCGTGCTCAACCCGCCCTGGTCCTTGCGGGAGGAGGCCGAGATCCTTCTTCCGGCGCTCGCGGAGCGCCTGTCTCGCAGCGACTACGGCGCTTATCGCTGTGAAGCCTTCGGGCCTCCTGCATAAATCCAATTGCCGCCTCCACCGGAAGGGTCCAAGAATTGCGCCGTCGTTCTATCGCGGTGCGAGCGCAACGCTGTTGCCCGCATCTGGTCCAAGGCAGGATTACCCTATGCTCATTCTCCGTTCGTCGCCCGCCTCTCCCTTCGGCCGAAAGGTCAAGATCTCGGCGTCTCTTCTCGGTCTCTCCGACAAAATCCAGATCGTGGATGCGGACACCACCAACCCGGAGGATAGCCTGCGCCAGCAGAATCCTCTCGGCAAGATTCCCGCGCTGGTGCTGGAGAACGGCGAGGTTCTCTACGACTCGCGCGTGATCGTGGAGTATCTCGACCATCTGGCTGGCGGTGGAAAAATCATTCCGAACGGCGAGGGGCGGTTCGCGGCCCTGCGCAATCAGGCCCTTTGCGACGGTATCGCGGATGCGGCGCTGCTTCAGGTCTATGAGAACCGCTGGCGCGCGGAAGACCGGCGCGATGCCAAGTGGGTCGATCATCACGCCGGCAAAGTGCAGCGCGGTCTCGACTACGCGGAAACCAATCTGTCGTCGCCGTCGGCATCCCTGACCATCAGCGACATCGCACTGGCCTGCGCCCTCGGCTATCTCGATCTGCGCTTCGCAGGGACGTGGCGTGAGAGCTATCCGAAGCTGGTCGCCTGGCTCGCGGATTTCGAAGCGCGCGTTCCGGCCTTCGGCAAGACCAAGGTCAATCCGTAAGGGTCGTTCCAAAAGAAAAAGGCCCGGGTTTCCCCGGGCCTTTCGTTTGTCGTAAAGCGACGGCTCTTAGTACGAGCTGAACTTGTAGTTCACCTTGGCGCGAACCACGAAGAACTCGCTCTCGCTGTCACGGTTGCCGGGTGCATCGACGGCACGACGGTCAGCAGTGGGGAACGGCACGGAGCTGCCGACGAAGGTGCTCTTATCGTTGTCGAGGTTGACCCACAGGCCTTCGAGGCCGGCCGTCAGGTTGTTGGTGAAGGCGTATTCCATGCCTGCACCGAGCGTCCAACCCGTACGGGTGTCGTCGCTGTTGGAGAAGAAGTCGTTGTTGTCGTCACCGCCGCCGTAAGCGAAACCGCCGGTGGCGTAGATGAGGGCGCGGTCGAAGGC
>NZ_JBFUMH010000172.1:0-10910 GCF_054049475.1 Microvirga sp. P5_D2
GGAACGGCTCCTCGAGCCGGCGTGAGGCGAACTGGGCCAGGCTGTCGTCGAGGCGCTTGTTGATGGCCGAGATGGCAGAAGCCGAGAAGCTGTGGCCGCACAGTTCCTCGGTAATCGCCTTGACCTTACGGGTGGAGACGCCCTGCACGTACATCTCGGCCAGCGTGGCCACCAGCGCCTGTTCGGAACGCTGATAGCGCTCGAACAGCTCGGTGGAGAAGCGGCCGTCGCGGTCCTGCGGCACGCGCAGCTCAAGCTTACCCACCCGGGTGATGAGGGTGCGGGTATAGGAGCCGGAGCGGTAGCCCAGGCGAGCCGAGGTGCGCTCGCCCTTCTCGGCCTGAAGGGCGTCGGTCATCTCGGCTTCGAGCATCTCCTGCATGACGGCACGCACGATCTCGCGCAGCCCGTCCGGGTTGTGGCTGAGAAGGTCCTTGATGGCAGCGGCGGCAGGTTTATCCTTGATGATGGTCATGGTGGGGCTCCTCTCGGAGTGTGTGACGTTGAACATCACCATCCTGCCATGACCGCCCCGATCAGGCGATTTGCAGAACCTTCACCACACTACTGACAAGCAGGGTGCGCAAGTACCAGTTTCCCCGTTTGGAGAGACCTCCCAAGATCGTCTGATCCCCGGTCGAGATCTGCTTCAGCACCAGCCCGAGCCAAGCCGCAAAGTCGCGGCCTTTGGCGAAGGCGGCTCCGGTTCCGACCGCCGCCACCATGGCGCTGGCGGTGATCACGCCAACCCCTGGGATCCCCATCAGCCGCTGGCACCCTGCATCCTGCTGGGCCAAGGCGGCGATATCCCGCGTGATGGCGGCAATGCGCTCATCGAGTTGCCGCCAGTCCGCCGCGAGATCCTCGAGCAGGTGGAGCATACGCGGCGAGAGCACGTCCGTGCGCTGGGCGAGTAGCGCCGGAAGAGCCTCGCGTAGACCAGCCGGCCCTTGGCGCACGGCGATACCATCCTCGAGCAGGAAGGCGCGGATCTGGTTGATCACCGCCGTGCGCTGGCCGATCCGGCGGCGGCGCACCCGGTGCAGGGCCTGCAGATCAAGTTGTTCGGCCGACTTCAGCGGCACCGGGCGCATGGTCGGGCGCTGGACCACCTCGGCAATGGCCTCAGCATCACGGTAGTCGTTTTTGTGTCCTTTGAGGAACGGCTTCACGTACTGGGCCGGCAGCAGGCGCACGTCATGGCCGAGGGCCGCGAGTTGGCGCCCAACATGATGAGCACCGGCGCAGGCCTCCATTCCGATCAAACAGACCAGCAGGTTGGTCAGGCAGGATTGGAGCTGCCCGCGCGCGATCTTGCGGCGCAGCAGGATCGTGCCGCGGGCATCCATGCCAATGAGGTGGAACGTATTCTTGCCCAAGTCGATGCCGATCGTGGCGATGGCCTCAGTCGTGGTCTGGTGTGACATGGCATGGCTCCGTGGCTTCGGGACAATCCCGTCCTCCCATGCTCCCTCCGGGAGCACGGCCGGTCCATGCCATTAGCCGTGGCCTTTTTCAGGATCTCCCGCTCCTGGCGCAGGATCTCGTTCTCGCGCCGCAGCCGCTTCAGCTCGGCCGTCATATCCTCCTGCCGGTTCTCGGGCGGATGATCAATCTGATGCTCGCGGCGGCGATCGATCCAGTGCCGCAGGGTCGACAGGCCGACGCCGAGATCCTCGGCAATCTCGCGTCGCGTCCGGCCGCTGGTCTCGACCAAACGAACGGCCTCATCCTGGAATTCCTGCGTAAAACGCTTCTGTTTGGGCATGGATATCCTCCTGCTTCATACAGTGCTCTCCAGTTTCTTGAAGCAAGTCCACCCGTTCTATGCACCGATATTCTGCTCGTGCCCCGAAAAGGCCTCCAGGTTCATGGAGAAGAGCTTGGAATGCTCCTGGCACAGCAAACCTCATCAGGTTTTGTCAGCGGAGCGTGTTAATGCCAAAAGGCCACCGTCATGAACTGAGTAGACAAGATCAGTGCCAATGCTCCCATTTCGGGGTTCGCCACGCCCCTCCCGCCCTCAGAAACTAACTCTCCCGCTCGAGGCTACGCCATCGACGTGGATCGTTTGCCCGGTTATGACGCCCGCCTCTTCTGACAGGCCGGTTGCGGCTCGCTTGCACAGATGGAAATGCTCCAACTGATGCAGGACATATTGAACGGTCCAGCGGTAGCCCGTGGAATGATCGACTCCGATGCCTCGCTCGACCATCATCTCCATCAGACACCTTAGACTGAGATCATAGGCCAGCTACTATCGCACGCAGAGCCGGATTATGGACTAATCAAAATGCCTGCCCATGAACACGCCAACCCTTCGCTCGGGAAGCCCGGAGAGCAATAGGTGAGACGCGGAAAAACGATATTTGCAGATCCTTCGCATCTGCTCCAGATCTGCAAAAACCCCGATCATCTCCCCCTCTGTCTAGCCGGCGAGTGCGGAGCGCCGGCATAGGAGCGAGCCAAGATTGCACAGATGATCAGCTGGATCTGGTGGAAGAGCATAAGGGGAAGGATGATCGCGCCGATCATGGATGCGGGAAAGAGGATGCTTGCAATAGGAACCCCGCTTCCCAGGCTCTTCTTCGATCCGCAGAACACGATGGCGATCTCGTCCGGCCGCGAGAACCCGAACAGGCGGCTTGCTGCCGTCACGATGAACAGAACAGATGCAAGGAGCACGCAGCTGAGAACGGCAAGGACGATGAGGTCGCGCAGCCCAAGCTGGTGCCACAGCCCGTTCGCGGCAGCTTCTCCGAAGGCATAGTAAACGACAAGCAGGATTGCGCCGCGATCCACGAAGCCCGTGAATGTGCGGCTCCTGTCGACCCATTCCCTGACCCATGGCCGTGCCATGTGCCCCACCAGGAACGGGACGAGGATCTGCATCACGACCCCACCGATGGCGCTGAGAGGAATGCTACCCTGTGTGTTCATGAAGAAGCTCATGAGGATCGGAGTCAGAAAGACGCCCAGCACATTCGAGGCCGATGCGCTGCACACGGCCGCAGCCACGTTTCCGTTCGCAATGGAAGTGAACGTGATGGAGGACTGGATCGTCGAGGGCAGAAGGCACAGGTAGAGAATCCCCAAGCCAATGCCGGGTGCGAGCATGGGCCCGAGACTGACGCTGAATAGCAATCCGAGCATCGGAAACATGACGAAGGTTGCCGCAAACACCATCAGGTGAAGACGCCAGTGAATGGCGCCGTCGATGATGGCTTTCCGCGAGAGGCGGGCGCCCTGCAGAAAGAACAGAAGCGCAATCGAACCTGCGATGATGACCTTGAGGACCGGAATGCCTTCGCCGGTCGTGGGCAGAATTGTCGCGATAATGGCAACTGCCACGAGGGCGACCGTGAAGCGGTCGGGCCGCAGGTATGAGAGGAAGCCCATCGTTCAGGCACTCCGGCTGATTAGTGTCATTCTTATTGTYCGAAGAAGCGCGCATCCTGCCGGCGGCGCAAAGCGAGAAGGGGCGAACCCTCCGGCAGTTCGAGATCGACCATGCGGATCTCCTCGCCTTTGCGAACGGCCTTTGCCAACCGGCAGTCGGCGGCAAGATAGAACGGGGCGGGGGCATCGGCCACGAGCGCTTCTGCGGGTCTGAACTCGGCGGTGACGCCGGAGATCGTGTGATGATGGCCGCCCATGGACAGGACAGTGCCAGCCGGGAGGTCCTCGATTGCGACAGCAATCAGGTCATAGCGGGGGCGGTAGTCGGATCCGTAGCCGGACACGTTGTGAATCGCCGCATCGAGGATGCTCGTGGCGGCTTCAAGGCCCAGAAGGTGGCGGGGTAGGAAGACCGTGGCGTTCGCGCCCGTCCGGCTAACGATGTGTCCCTTCTGGGCGAGCATGTCCCAGCTCTTAGGATCGTCACAGCGGAAAACGACGAAGACGCCCCCCGCGAAGCTGATCTCGTCGGGCTTGCGCAGGCAGTGGAACACGTCGATACGCCGGTCGCCGCCGAGGATACCGCCATCCTCACGGCGGGAGAAGATCGTCGGCAACTCGTTGATGCGCGCAAGGGGTGCGTGGAGGTCCATACGGTCCGGCTGTAGGCCAGTTGCGTTCGCGACCACCATGAGCTCGCACAAGTCCGGCACGGCCCGCTGCGGGAAATTCGCGACGGCTGCGGCGCGTGAAGCCACTATGTCATCTGTGCCGCGTTCTCCCAGATTCCAGTGACGGGCGAGGTCGACATCGTCCGCGCTGCGCTCGTTGCTGGTCAGGTGGCTCGTGCGGGGATCGAAGACAAAGTCGTACTCGCTGGATTTTCCAGCAGCGACGATGTGAAAGCCCATCACCTCTGCCCAAGTGGCAAGACCGATGAGCAGGCTCGGTTGGTCCCCATCCACGGTCGTAACGATCCGGCCTCGCTCCTCAGCCATAGCCTTGAGTTCCGGGCCGACCACGCTGTCGAGTTCCTTAGTGACGAGCGCCAGATGCTTCCTGGCCTCGATGGCGATGAGGGCATGCCGTGCCGCAGCGATGGGCTGTCCGGTCGCTTCGACAACAACTTCGATGGGAAGTTCGACCGCAATTGCGAGGTCGCTTGCGGCGATGAAGCTGCCGCGGTCCCAGGCGGCTTTTGCATCGGCTACCGAACTGCAGAGCTGGATCCGGTCCGGATTAATGCCGGCGGCTYTCAGTCCCGCTGCGGCACTCTCGGCTGAAATGTCAACAGCGACCCGCGCGCTCAGGAGCGGAACACGCTGAGCCTGAGCCAGATAGCTCTGTCCGAAACTTCCCGTGCCAACGATGCAGGTCTCAACGGGGCGGTCGGCCTTTGCATAATAAGTGCGATAGTCCATGGCATATTCCTCTTGTCCGACGAGCGCGTTGACGTCGGTATCTTTTCCGGTTGAAGCGAGACGGTAGTCTTTATTTGCGGAGCATGCTCCAGGCCTTCAGGAAGAAGTCCGGAGCACCGAAGTTGCCAGACTTAAGCGCGAGGGCGAGATCGGTTCCCGAGAGCGTTCTCGTCCAGGGAACGCCCGGATCGATCTCTGGCCCGATGGTGAGCGCTCCGACATCGAGCGCATTCACGACCGCGCCGGATGTCTCACCTCCTGCAACGATGAGGCGTGTGAAGCCTCGTTCCGGGAGCGCGCAGGCAATCTGCGCAAGCGTGTTCTCGACGATTTCACCCGCATTCATGCGGCCGAGCTTGCGTTGAACCTCCTGCACCTCGCCGGGCGTCGCTGTTGAGTAGATCAGGACGGGGCCGCTCGCCTGCTGTGCAGACAGCCAATCCAGGACCGTCTGTGCATTGAGGTTGCCGGACGCGAGAGCCATGGGATCGAGACGGAAGGCGGGGACATGCCTCTCAATGGCAATCTCGACTTGGCGCTTGGTTGCGGCAGAGCAGGAGCCCGCGAGAATGATCTCACGTCCTGCGGGAGCGTCGAATGCCTTTTCGGATGAGGACGAAGATGCCCTGCCGCCGCGATAGGCTGCG
This sequence comes from Microvirga sp. P5_D2, assembly GCF_054049475.1. Lineage (NCBI taxonomy): Bacteria > Pseudomonadati > Pseudomonadota > Alphaproteobacteria > Hyphomicrobiales > Methylobacteriaceae > Microvirga > Microvirga sp. P5_D2. The sequence goes on from NZ_JBFUMH010000172.1 coordinate 5,468, forward strand.
GGCAGGCCCATGGCAACACCGGAGCCTCCGGTGATAAGCGGAAATTCCGCCGCGGCCTGGCCGATGGATCGCAGGTGAGTGTCGGTCAACGCATCGACGATCACGACCCGATGCCCTGCGGCTTGCTCCCGCTCGAAGGCAACCTTGATGGCATCCGGCCCCGCCTCGACATCCTCGAAGGTTACGAGGCCAACCGACAGCTTCGTCTGCCTTTGCAGCACCCGCACGAGATTGGGATCCCGCATCGGCGTGAGCGGATGGTCTCTCATGCTGCTCTCGTGCAGCGGCACGCCGTTCACGAACAGGTGACCCTTGTAGACTGTGCGGCCATTGGCTGGGAAAGCAGGGCAGGCGAGGGTGAAGCTGCTTCCCGCGAATTCCAGAAGCGCCGCGGCCACCGGCCCAATATTGCCTTCGTCCGTGGAGTCGAAGGTGGAGCAGTACTTAAAGAAGAAGTGCTCTGCGCCAGCCATTTTCAGAGCTGCCGCCGCCGCAAGGGACTGAGCGATGGCATCCTCGACGGGAATGGTTCGCGACTTGAGGGCAACGACCACCACGTCTGCGCTGGATAAGTCAAGATCGGCGCTTGGGACGCCAATCGTCTGCACAGTTCGCATCCCTTCGCGGGCGAGCATGAGAGCAAGATCGGTGGCTCCGGTCAAATCATCCGCGATGCACCCGAGTTTCATGCTCTGCCTCCGCTTGTTTTTGATGAAATGTTGCTGCTAGACCAGCGGACGAGCCAGCCCAGACCATCCTCAGTGCGCCCGCGTGGTTTGTATTCCGCCCCGATCCAGCCGCCGTATCCGAGTTGTTCGACCGCGTGGCAAAGCGATGCATAGTCAATCTCGCCCTCATCCGGTTCTGCGCGGCTGGGCACCGCAGCGATCTGGACATGCCCGATCAACTCGCGGTGTGCCTCGAAGCGCCGGGTCAGATCGCCCTGCATAATCTGCGTGTGATAGCAATCGAACATAATCTTCACGTTGGTGCGCCCCACCTGCCCGATGATCGAGGCAGCCTGCTCAATGCGCGATAGGAAGTAGCTTGGCTTGTCATGATGATTGATCGGTTCCAGCAGCAGTGTGATTCCGGCCTGCGCCGCCTTGTCGGCGGCCGTCCTCAGGTTTGCGACGAAGGTGCGCTCGGCCGCCTCGAAGTCATCCGCTGCAACAGTGCCAGCCATGCAGTGAACGGTGCTAGCGCCAATCTCCGACCCGTATGAGAGGGCCTGATCCACGGCTTGCTGGAATTCGCTCTCCCGACCCGGCACAGCGCCCAATCCGAAATCTCCCGCAGCGGTGTTGCCGACCGATGTATTAAGCCCCAGCATCGTGACTTGGCTGCGTTCAAGGGCCGTGCGCATCTCGGCGGCGGGAACCTGATACGGCCAATGCATCTCGACGGCCTTGAAGCCGGCGGCGGCAGCAGCTGACACTCGTTCCAGCTCGGGGCGGTCGGCGAAAAGAAAACCAAGATTGGCCGAGAAGCGGGGCATGGGTTTATCCGCATTTGTGGGAATGGACATGGGCCTCGCCGCAGGTGCCGTGACTGGACTCGGCCCCTTCCTCGCCAATCACCTGATCCAATCCAAAATGGTCGACGAGATCGCGCACCTGTGCGCGGGTCAGAAGGCGCGGGTTGAGGCCGTGGAGGAGAAGGCGGAGTTTCGCCGTTTCCTCGAGTTCTTCGGTGGCATAGACGGCAGCCTCGAGATCCTTCCCGGCAACGACCGGGCCGTGATTGGCCAATAGGACGGAGGTGTACTTCCCGGCAAGTCCACGGATCGCATCCGCTACGGCAGGATCCCCGGGGCGGTAATAGGGAACGAGGGCCGTTCGCCCAACACGCATGACGTAATAGGCCGTCATCGGCGGAAGGACGTCTGCCGGATCGACGTCGGGCAGCATCGAAACCGCGACGGAGTGGGTCGAGTGCAGGTGCACGATGGCTCCCACATCCCGGCGAGTAGTGTAGAGAGCCGTGTGAAGCGGCAACTCCTTCGTGGGAGCATCCCCCGAAACGAGGCGTCCCGCCGCGTCGAGGCGGCTCAGCCGGGTGGGATCGAGAGATCCGAGCGAGCTGTTGGTCGGTGTCGTCAGCCAGCCGCCGTCGCTGAGGCGAACGGAGATGTTGCCTGAGGAACCGGCCGTCAGGCCGCGCTCGAACAAGGAGCGGCTGAAGCGGCAGATTGTCTCGCGAAGTTGGCTTTCATCGCTCATGTCGGCGACCTCGCAGAATGGAGTGGTTGCGATCAGCCCGCGCCGTTTCAGGTTGAACGGGGGCGGTCCTCGTGTCAGATGGCGTTCTTTACGCGGTCCCAGGTCTTGTCCATGTGAGCCGTCAGCACTTTCGACAGGCGGTCGGCATCCCTGGCCTCGAGAGCCACGATCATGTCCTCGTGCTCGGCAACAGCGCCTGCCCACTTGTCCGCCCCTTCGTTGCCGATGTAGCGGATGCGGCGAAGCCGCGCCTGCAAAATGCCATGTACGTAAGCCAGCGCCTCGTTCTTCGAGAGGCGGAGGATGGCCGAGTGGATGCTCTGGTTCAGCTTAAAGTAGGGCAGGCGATCGCGCTTCTCATACATGTCCATCATGAGGTCGTGCAGCTGCCGGACCTCCGTGATCTCGGCATCCGTGGCGTTCTCGCAGGCGAGGCGACCTGCAAGTCCCTCAAGGTTTCCGAGCACCACGAGGCTGTCGTGAACGTCCTTTGGGCTGAATTGGCGCACCACGGCGCCACGCCCCGGCGATAACTCCACTAGTCCTTCGCTTGCAAGAAACTTTAGAGCCTCCCGCAGGGGGGTGCGGGACACGCCAAGTTTGGCTCCAAGGTTTCCCTCATGAATCCGGCTGCCAGGCGTGAGCTCTCCCTCGATGATCATATCGCGTATGCGCGCCACGATCGCATCGTGAAGGCTGAGGCGCGCAATAGGCCCCCGCACGTCGGAGGCGCCGATCAGCGAGCCTGAAGTGTCTGGAATGGTTGGTTGATCCATGGCCGAGCCGTCCATCTGTGCTTTCCCATAGAACATAGTTCCTAAAGGAACGCTCCGCATAGCCGTCTTATAGCTATATACTGAATTTGCGCAAACAAAATTCTGTATGCAGAATGCTTGCATGCAGAATATGGGACTGTTACTGTCCTTGTGTCACCCCAAAATGAGGCTGCCGTGAATTCTCCTTCGCCGACCATCCCAGTGAGACCCACCATTGCCTTTGCTATGGGCGATCCGGCTGGCATTAGTCCGGAACTCGCTGCCAAACTTATTGCTTCAGATGGATTCCGGACTGGCGCGCATCTGGTGATCTTCGGGGATCGCCGTATTCTGGAACAGGGTGCTCAGATTGCCGGCGTCGATGTGGACGTGGACGTCGTCTCCTCGGAGGAGTCGGTTCCGGCAGGAGCTGCCCGGCCGATCTTCGTCGACCTGAAGAACCTGAATCCTGAGCAGGTCACTCCCGCGACGGCGACGCTCGAGGGCGGCCAGTTCGCGACTGAGAATTTCCGTCGCGCATTGCAGATGGCCGATATGGGCCAAGCCGACGGAGTGTTCTTTACGCCCTTCAACAAGAAGGCGATGCGCCTCGCCTATGAAGGGTATGATGATGAGATCCGCTTCGTGCGCGACGTTCTCAACTCCTCTGCCGCCGCGAGCGAGTTCAATGTTCTTGGGAAGCTCTGGAACGCTCGCGTTACCTCCCATATTCCCCTATCGCAGGTTGCGTCTGCGATCTCCGAGGGTGCAATCCTGAAGTCGCTGCGGTTGGCGAATCAGTGCATGCGCGCCGCCGGGTTCAATCCGCCGCGCATTGCAGTGGCGGGGCTCAACCCCCATGCGGGCGATGGCGGCAATTTCGGTCGCGAAGAGATCGAAATTCTTGAGCCGACCGTTCAGAAGGCCATTGCGGAAGGCCTCGCTGTAGAGGGGCCGTTTCCATCGGACACAGTCTTCCTGCGCGCCAAGAGCGGCGACTTCGATGCCGTTCTCACGATGTACCATGACCAGGGCCAGATTGCGATGAAGCTCATGGGATTTGATCGTGGCGTCACTTTGATCGGAGGATTTCCATTCCCGATCTGCACGCCTGCCCATGGCACAGCCTATGAAATTGCCGGCCGCGGCATCGCCAATCTCGGCGCAAGCCGTGAGGCGCTCCTGCTTGCGATTCGCATGGGCACCGAGGTTCGGGCTCGCCGTGAGGCGGTGGAACTGAGAGCCGGTTAAGGGCGCTGCCTAGCCTAATTCCAGAATCTTGGGTCGACGCCATGGCCCAGAGAACATCGCAAAGGGAGAAAACTATGCTTAAGAAGACATCATGGATGGTTGCAACTGCCATCACCGCCGCACTCGGCGGTGTGGCACAGGCTGAATGGAAGCCGACGAAGCCGGTCGAGTTCATCGCGATATCAGGTCCCGGCGGCGGAACCGACAACTTCGCGCGTATGGTTCAATCAATCATTGCCAAGCACAAATTGATGGATCAATCGGTCATCGTAACCAACAAGGGCGGCGGCAGCGGAGCCGAGGGCCTCGTTTATGCGAAGGCGGCAGCGGGCGACCCTCACAAGCTAACCTTTGGCACGAACAACGCCTATCTCCTGCCTTATGTCGCGAAGCTGGCCTACAAGCCCAGCGACGTCACCCCCGTTGCCGCCATGGCCATGGACGAGTTCCTGATCTGGGTGAATGCGGACTCCCCTTACAAGGACGCTCAAAGTTTCATCGAAGCTGCGAAGGCTAAGCCGCAGACCCTGAAGATGGGCGGCAGCCAGTCCAAGGATACCGACCAGACGCTCACGAGCCTGATCGAAGACGCAACCGGCACCAAATTTATCTACATTCCTTTCAAGGGCGGCGGCGAAGCTGGAGTTCAGCTCGCTGGCAGTCACATTGACGCGAACACGAATAATCCGAACGAAAATATTGGCCAGTGGAAGGCCGGTGCGATCAAGCCACTGTGCGTGTTCAGCCCAGCGCGTCTCGCCAAAGGCCCGAAGGTCACGGCGACCATGGGCTGGTCCGACATACCGACCTGTAAGGAAGAGGGTCTCCCCATAGACCAGTTCCAGATGCCACGCACCGTGTGGCTACCAGGCGGCGCTTCCTCCGAGGCAGTGACGTTCTACGCCAACGTCCTCAAGAAGGTGAGCGAAACCCCCGAGTGGAAAGAATACATTGAGCGCACATCTCAGACGGATCGCTTCTTGGCAGGCGAGGAGTTGAAGAAGTTCGTTGCCGAGGATGAGGCCAAGAACAAGAAGGTCTTCGAGCGTGAAGGCTGGGTCGTTAACTAAATCTAACAAAGCCGAGCAACCGGCGCAGCCTCGGCTGCGCCGGTTTGTCAGATAAGAAGTTGACAGGGAGCGACGCCATGATTTCTCGTTTCGGTGCTGAGATCGCAACCGCAACCGTAACGGCTGGTCTGGGACTTATCGCTGT
>NZ_JBFUMH010000173.1:0-10752 GCF_054049475.1 Microvirga sp. P5_D2
GCTTCAGCTTGGTAGCATTTAAGCTGAGCCGATGAGCTCTATGCCTGATGTAGACCCATTCCGTCGAAGAGAAGCTAGTTCAGGAACGCGAAGGCCCTATCATGATTCCACGCGGCTCCGGTCAAATGCAGGCGACCCTCGACGGGGTCGCCTTCGATATCTACACCTACAAGCCAAGCAGTATGATCAAGGGAATCCTGCTGATCTATCACGGCACGTCGCGTACGGCGGACAGTTATCGCGACTACGCCATCGACCTCGCCGATACTGGCGGCCTCGTGGTGGCAGCGCCTCTGTTCGACAAAGCTCGTTTTCGCATCAGGGACTACCATCGCGGCGGCTTGGTGGATCGCTCCGGCAACCTCAAGCCCGCCGCTCAATGGACGACACGCTTCGTGCCGCTTCTAGCCGATTGGGTGCGGACGCAGGAAAAGGCAGAGACGTTGCCCTACTGGTGCTGGGGCCACTCCGCTGGCGCGCAGTTCCTGTCCCGCGTGGCCGCGTTCGAGCAGCCCGATGCGCGCCGCATCGTCTTGGCGAATGCCTCGAGCTATGTACTGCCGATGCTCGGCCACTATCCTGATGGCGAGGCGGCGCCCTACGGCATGGGCGGCGTCTATAAGGACGACGAAGAGCAAGAGAAGCTGCGCGGCTATCTCGGTATGCCGGTCACAATCTATCTCGGCTCCAGAGACGATGATCCAGACGACCCCGAATTATCCATGAAGCCAGAATCTCGGCGTCAAGGGGTGCAGCGCAAACATCGCGGCGAGCGGACATTCGCGCTCGGCCAGCTCCAGGCGACGACCCTCCGCTGCCCGTTCGGCTGGCAGTTGGTTTACGCACCCGAGGGCGAGCATTCGACTTGGCAGATGATCCAATCTCGACGGGTACTCGAGGCCATGGAGCTCTTCAATCCGCCGAGCGCCAAGCGATAGCCCCACAGATCCCAGGGATCGACCGACTGATGTTCCCAGGCGAGATCATCCTTCATTGAGCGTTCGCTCACGGTCAATGCGAGTTCGTTGACCCCAAAATACCAAAGGTGTAAGTTTAAATTGAAGATGACAGTTTGTATTAACCGGATTTCACTTCATCTCCGGAAGCGTTGATCTGAGCGCCCGGCGCGTATCTATGATTATTGGTCTTCGACGTTGTCGCCTACTGTTTCATGCCGAGCACAGATGTGATGGGGATGAAAGGAAATGGCTCTTGCGCTGGCTCTGATCATAGTGGCCATCGGCTCCGTTGTTTTCCACCTCGTGAGCCCATGGTGGTGGACGCCGATCGCTTCCAATTGGCACTACATCGACGACACTATCCTCATCACGTTCTGGATAACAGGCGCGGTCTTCGTCGCCGTTGTCCTTTTCATGGCATATTGCATCTACCGGTTTCGCCACCAGCCGGGACGCCAAGCAACCTATGAACCGGAGAACAGGCGCCTGGAATGGTGGTTGACGGTCATCACGGGAGTTGGCGTGGCTGCCATGCTGACGCCGGGCCTCTTCGTCTGGAGACAGTTCGTAACCGTGCCGGAAGACGCGACCGATATCGAGATCATGGGCCAGCAATGGCAATGGGCCTTCAGACTCCCGGGCCCCGATGGTAAGCTTGGCCTTTCGGACATGCGCCTTGTCAGCCCCGACAACCCGATGGGGCTGAGCCGCGAAGATGCCGCCGCTCAGGATGATGTCGTGATTGAAGGAGGTGAATTGCGCATGCCTATCGGCAAGCCGGTGAAAGCACTTCTTCGCTCGGTCGATGTCATTCATGACTTCTATGTCCCGGAGATGAGAGCGAAAATGGATCTGGTTCCCGGCCAGGTCTCCTACATCTGGTTCACTCCCACCAGAACCGGCACATTCGAAATCCTATGCGCGGAACTCTGTGGCGTTGGTCATTCGCAGATGCGCGGGACAGTCATCGTTCAGGAGTTGAGCGACTATCAGGCATGGTTGAAGGAGCAGAAGGCGCAAGACTTCGCGCGTCTGGCTCCTTCGGCCCAATAATGACGTCGTAGCAGGCGGGGCTTCTTAAAAGAAACGGCCAGGGAGAGTGTCCTGATGGTTGATGTTCCAATCGGTCATTCCGGCGCGGCATCCGCTGCTGAGGTCGAGGATGTCGAGCTCTATCATCCGCATAGCTGGATCACGAAGTACGTTTTCAGCCAGGACGCAAAAATCATTGCCATTCAATATTCCCTGACCGCGCTCTCTGTAGGCCTGATCGCACTTGTGCTCTCCTGGCTGATGCGCCTGCAATTGGGCTTTCCCGGCATGTTCTCCTTCATCGATGCCAATGCCTATTACCAGTTCATCACGATGCACGGCATGATGATGGTGGTCTATGTCCTGACAGCCTTGTTCCTCGGAGGCTTCGGCAACTACCTCATTCCCTTGATGGTCGGCGCTCGGGATATGGTTTTTCCCTATATCAACATGGTGAGCTTCTGGGTCTATTTCCTTGCCGTGCTCGTCCTCCTTGCAAGCTTCTTCGCGCCGGGCGGACCGACCGGCGCCGGCTGGACCCTCTATCCGCCACAAGCCATTCTCTCCGGCACGCCCGGTGGACAAGATTGGGGCATCATCCTGATGCTCGCCTCCTTGATGATCTTCATCATCGGCTTCACGATGGGCGGCTTGAACTACGTCGTAACCGTCCTGCAGGCGCGCGCCCGCGGCATGACGCTTATGCGCATGCCGTTGACGGTCTGGGGCATCTTTACCGCGAGCTTCATGGCGCTTCTTGCCTTCCCCGCCCTCTTTGTCGGCGCCGTCATGATGCTGTTCGACAGGGTATTCGGAACCAGCTTCTTTGTTCCGGCCATCGTCGAGATGGGACAGCCTCTCGATCGCAACGGCGGAAGTCCGTTGCTGTTTCAGCACCTCTTCTGGTTCTTCGGCCACCCTGAGGTTTACATCGTCGCCCTCCCCGCCTTCGGCATCGTCTCCGATTTGATCAGCACTCACGCGAGGCGAAATATCTTCGGCTATCGCATGATGGTCTGGGCGCTGCTCGCCATCGGCGCTCTCAGCTTCGTCGTTTGGGCGCACCACATGTATGTCAGTGGCATGAACCCCTATTTCGGGTTCTTCTTCGCCACCACGACCCTTATCATCGCCATTCCGACTGCGATCAAGGTGTATAACTGGATCCTCACTCTCTGGCGGGGCGATATTCATTTAACAGCACCGATGCTGTTCTCCCTCGCCTTCATCGTCACCTTTCTGAATGGGGGTCTCACAGGCCTATTTCTCGGCAATGTGGTTGTCGATGTGCCGCTCTCGGACACCATGTTCGTGGTTGCTCATTTCCACATGGTCATGGGCGTTGCACCGATCCTTGTGATTTTCGGGGCTATCTATCACTGGTATCCCAAAGTCACGGGCCGCATGCTGAATGACGGGCTCGGCAAGCTGCACTTCTGGGTTACGTTCCTAGGCGCCTACGCCATTTTCTTTCCAATGCATTATCTCGGCCTCATGGGCATTCCGCGCCGCTATTATGAGATGGGCGAAATGGCATTCGTGCCGCCATCGGCCCATACCCTCAACGCATTCATTACGGTCGTTGCTCTGATCGTCGGCGCAACGCAGCTTGTCTTTGTCTTCAATCTTTTCTGGAGTCTGCGATACGGCAGAGCTTCGGGCGGTAATCCATGGCGCGCGACGACGCTGGAATGGCAAACGCCTGAAACGCCGCCTCCGCATGGGAACTGGGGCAGGCATCTCCCCATCGTCTATCGGTGGGCCTACGATTACAGCGTGCCAGGGGCCAGCCAAGATTTCCTGCCGCAGAACGACCCCGGTCCTCAGCCTGCCCTGGGAGGTTCCCATGGCTAGTATCTTAGCGCTCCTGAGCATCCTTGCCGTCGTTGCAACTTGGTGGCTCATCCGCCAGGGCGTCACATCGAAGCCGTGGCTGGAGCAAGGTGTTTCGAATGACTGGACGAGCGACGCCTCACCGGGTGTATCCAAAGAGAAAGTTGGGCTAGGCGTCTTCATTGCAGTCGCCAGTTCGCTGTTTGCGCTTTTCATCAGTGCCTATGCCATGCGCATGCAGATGGCGGATTGGCGAAATCTACCCATTCCCAAACTGCTCTGGCTCAATACGGGAATTCTCGTTCTCAGCAGCATCGCCCTGCATCGAACCAACCGCGCAATGAGCGATCGGGATTTCGATAGCGCACGAATAGGCCTTCTTGCAGCCGGCGTCACTGCATTGGCTTTTGTCTCCGGTCAACTGCTGGCATGGCGACAGCTCATGGATGAGGGATATTGGCTCACATCCAACTCGGCCAATGCATTCTTCTACGTTCTCACGGGCCTTCACGGCCTGCATCTTCTCGGCGGCATGGCGGTTCTGGGCATGGTAATCGAGAAATCCTGGCGCGCGCGCGCCTTGGACGATCGGCAAAGCCTGACCATTCAGCTTTGCACCACGTACTGGGACTTCCTGCTTGTCGCCTGGCTGGTCCTCTTCGGAATCCTGACAGGCTGGGCCGGAGAGCTCGTCGATTTGTGTCGGCAAATACTGTTCTGAGGAGGCTCCCATGACGGAGCAGACGGTGCATCAGCTCGATCGGTCGCCTCCCGAAGCTGCTGGCCTTCGTGGCATCGCAGCCGACTATTCCTCCGACCGGCAGGCCTTCAGGGGCGTCTCCTGGGGCAAGGCTATGATRTGGATCTTTCTCCTCAGCGATACTTTCGTCTTCAGTTGCTTCCTGATTTCCTACATGACCGCCAGGATGTCCACGACGGTGCCATGGCCTAATCCCAGCGAGGTCTTTGCCCTGACCATCGCAGGCAAGACCCTTCCGCTGATCCTGATTGCCATCATGACCTTCGTTCTAATCAGCAGCAGCGGCACGATGGCAATGGCTGTCAATTACGGCTATCGGCGCAACCGCAGGATAACCGCCGGTCTGATGCTCCTCACGGCTCTCCTTGGCGCCACTTTTGTCGGCATGCAGGCCTTCGAGTGGACGAAACTCATCCATGAAGGCGTCCGCCCGTGGTCAAATCCCTGGGGAGCTGCTCAATTCGGCTCCACCTTTTTCATGATTACCGGGTTCCATGGCACGCACGTAACCTTCGGCGTCATCTTCCTTCTCATCATTGCGCGGAAAGTCTGGCGCGGGGATTATGACGACCAGCGGAAGGGTTTCTTCACGAGCAGAAAAGGCAACTATGAATCCGTCGAGATTATGGGCCTCTATTGGCACTTCGTGGATCTCGTCTGGGTTTTCATTTTCGCCTTCTTCTACCTTTGGTGAGAGGGACAGCATGGCGCAAGCAGCAGCACACAAACAAGGTCAACAGCACCCGATCAAGCTCTATCTGGTCGTCTGGGCATGGCTCTTCATCCTGAGTACCTGCTCCTACATGGTCGATTATTTCCAGCTCGAGGGCTTTCTGCGCTACTCGCTCATCCTGCTGTTCATGCTGCTGAAGGCCGGCCTCATCATGGCTATTTTCATGCATATGGCATGGGAGCGCCTGTCCCTGGTGTATGCCATCCTCGTGCCGGTGAGCGCAGTCATCGTCTTCGTGATCATCATGGTATTCGAGGCGGATCACACACTCCTGACCCGCCTCGCATTTTTTAGCACTGGTCCCTAGCGACGATTCATCATCGATGTTTTTCCTTGAATGGCCGGATGTGCTTCTTCAGGGGAAGGCGGCTCGACCACTCGCCGATACAGATGCCAGGTCGCATGCCCTAGAACCGGCATCACGACGGCCAGACCGACGAAGAGCGGAMTGGATCCAATGAGAAGGGCTGCAGCCACGATCAATCCCCACAGCGCCATCGTGAAGGGATTCATAACAACCGCTTTGATGGAGGTATAGACCGCGACAGCCACGCCCACATCGCGGTCGAGGAGCAACGGAAACGAGATGACGCTGATGCTCAACACGGCAAGGGCAAAGACGAACCCGAGAGCATTCCCGAGAACAATCATTCTCATGCCTTCGGAAGAGGACAGGATCTGATTGACGAAGGCGGGATAGGACGAAGGCGCTGCATATCCGAACATGACCTCGTACAGCATCCGCGCCGTTGTCAGCCAGATCATGAAGATTACCAGCAGCACGACACCGAGCGCGATGATGGATGGAATGGAAGGTGACTTCAGCACATCGAACGCATCCCGCCATGAGGTCGGAAGACCAAGCTCCCGACGGCGACTGATCTCGTAAAGGCCGATGCCCGCGAAGGGGCCGATCAGGGCAAAGCCCGAAGCCAAGGGGTAGAGCAACGGCAAGGCATTGTTCGAGAAAGTCAGAGCGGCGAGGCAGACGCCGAGCACAGGATAGATCAAACCGAGGAAGACAAGATGAGAGGGCATCGCCCAAAAATCATCGAAGCCCTTGCGAAGGGCCTCCTTCAAATCTGCTGGGCCGATGTGGCGGACAACCGGATGGGCCGGAGCATCGCTTGCGCCGGCGACGATGTGAAAATTTGCCATAACCGCTCCTCCAGGGATGAACCTTGGCAGTAGAGGCCACGGAGGCGGTGTGCATCATGATAGGATCACGCGCATCCGCGGCCTACTTTGCTACTATACTCATCTAGGCCGCGATTGTCGCCCTTTCTAAGGCAGGCGGGATCGGGCGTGACGGTTCGTCAAAAAATCAACCCGATGACTATCATCCTGGTAGAAAAGATTTTATCGACCCTGCGGAATGGCTTGCACCTTAGAAGGCGGTAGGCGCGCTCGGCTCTATTTGCGCCCGTGTAAGATTATTCGATAATGCCAAGCCAACCAGTCGCAGATGTGCTTGGAACAAGGTGAAGAGTAAAGGCATGGCGCATTATCTCGGGATCGATGTTGGAACATCGGCCGTGAAGGCCGTCATCATCGACGGACAGCAATCGGTCGTCACCGAGGCAGATGTTCCCTTGCACGTTTCCCGCCCTCACGACGGCTGGTCGGAGCAGGATCCGGAGGATTGGTGGAAGGCAGTTCAAGCCGTTGTCGATCAGCTCGCCGCGCAATCGAAAGGCGGCCTGAGCAACACTCGAGGCATCGGGCTTTCCGGACAGATGCATGGGGCGGTTCTGCTCGACGAGCATAACCGGCCAGTCCGCCCCGCTATTCTGTGGAATGACGGGCGCTCTTCTATGGAGGCGGAGGAGCTCGGATCGAAATATCCTGAACTCGCACATCGGGTGGGCGTCATGCCGATGGCAGGCTTCACGGCGCCCAAACTCCTATGGATTGCGAAGCATGAGCCGGATGAATTTCGAGCTGTCAGAAAGATCGTCTCGCCGAAAGATTATATCCGCCTCAAATTAATCGGCCGTCTCATGACCGACATGTCCGACGCGGCGGGAACGTGGTGGCTGGATGAGGCCCCACGCGATTGGTCGGATAAGGCCCTGGCTGCGACCGGCCTCGACCGGTCATACATGCCGGATCTCGTCGAGGGATCTCAGTCATCTGGTGTGTTGTATTCCAATCTGGCCCGGCAATGGGGCATGAACGGCGAGGTCGTCGTCGCCGGCGGTGCAGGCGATGCCGCCGCTGGCGCCGTCGGTCTTGGCGCCATCGAGGATGGGTCAGCTTTCATCTCGCTTGGCACATCAGGGCAGCTTTTCGTGACGACACAGAACTTCAATCCTGCTCCGGAAACGCTGCTTCACTCCTTTTGCCATGCGCTTCCCGATCGCTGGTTTCAAATGGCGGCGATGTTGAACGGAGCGAGCTGTCTTGCATGGGTAGCCGGTGTTCTCCGGCAGGATATTGCCAAGCTTCTCGCCGATACAGAAGCGGTCTATCGATCACCATCGAGAACGCTCTTTCTGCCCTACCTCACAGGGGAGCGGACCCCGCATAACGACCCCTGTGCGCGCGGCGTCTTCTTCGGCATGTCGCCGAAGACCGGACAGACCGACTTGGTGCAGGCCGTACTCGAAGGGGTTGCCTTCAGTTTTGCCGATGCCAAGCAGGCGCTCGAAGCCGCCGGTACGACACTGACCAGCGCAGGCTTGGTCGGTGGTGGATCGCGCAGTGCATTCTGGGCGCAGATCTTCGCAAACGTTCTGAACATTCCGCTTCGGCGTTATGAAGGCAGTGACAAGGGACCCGCTTTTGGTGCGGCGCGATTAGCCAAGCTTGYAGTGACGGGCGAGCTGCCCGAGAACGTCTGCAAGCCTCCTCGCATCATTCAGACGATCCATCCGCAGCCGGAATGGGTCGATTCCTACGTGCCTCGTATCGAGGCGTTCCGCAGTCTCTACCGTGCCCTGAAGCCGGAATTCCAAAAGACCGCAGCTTTCGCCAATTGACAGCGCATCGAGCGATCCTAGTATTTCCTCTATCCTGAATGAGTAAATTGTCTCGACTGCAAGACGAGACCTTCAGGGAGGAACAGCTTGTGTCCAGGCGATATCGTTACGGACCGATTCTTGTTCGATACATCCCGCATATTGCCGGGACGGATACTGCACGCTCTCATCGACACTCCTTCGTCCGTGATCCTGCCCTTCRCCATTTCCGGAAGCACCCATGACCGGATCCGCCCCAATCCTCGAAATGGTCGGAATTTCGAAAACCTTCCCAGGGGTTAGAGCACTTACAGACGTATCTCTCACCGTCTATCCGGGCGAGATTCATGCGCTGATGGGTGAGAATGGCGCCGGCAAGTCGACACTTATGAAAGTTCTGTCGGGCGCCTATCAGGCCGATCCCGGCGGCGAGATCCGCATTGATGGAAAGCACGTCACGATCAGCGGGCCTCTGGATGCTCTTCACTGCGGCATCTCAACGATCTATCAAGAGCTTTCCTTGGCGCCCAATCTGAGCGTCGCGGAGAATATGCTGCTGGGGCGTGAGCACAGAAGGGGCCCGATGATCGACCGCCGTTCCATGGAGCAGGCGTGCCGCACGGTGCTCGACAGACTCGGTGTCAGGTTCCAGACATCGACGAAGGTCAGCGAGCTTTCGATGGCCGAGCGGCAACTGGTCGAGATCGCGCGTGCGCTGATCGCCAATGCCCGCATTCTGATCATGGACGAGCCGACGACATCGCTCTCCTCCAGGGAAACAGATGCCCTGTTTACCCTGATCCGGCAGCTTCGCTCCGAAGGTCTCGCCATCATCTATATCAGCCATCGCATGGCCGAAGTCTACGAGTTGGCGGATCGGGTCTCGGTGCTGCGCGACGGCACCTATGTCGGCACCCTTACCCGCGAGGAATTGTCGGCGGAGCGGCTGGTTCGCATGATGGTCGGGCGCGACCTGTCGTCCTTCTACAAGAAGGATCATGATGCGAAAGGCAGCAGAGGCCCTGTCCTCTTCTCCGTCAGTCACGTGAGCGATGGTGGGCGCGTGCATGCTTGCTCATTTGACCTGCATCAAGGCGAGGTGCTGGGTTTGGCGGGCCTTGTCGGCGCCGGCCGCACCGAGCTTGCGCGTCTCATCTACGGTGCCGATCGCAAAGCGAGCGGCGAGGTCACGCTCAACGGCACGAAACTTGCCCTTCACCGTCCTGAAGATGCCATCAAGGCAGGCATCGTCTACCTAACGGAGGATCGAAAGCATCTCGGTCTCTTTCTCGATATGACTGTCCGAGAGAATGTAAATCTGAATGTCCTGCAGCGGGACGCCCGCACGGGAAGCATTCTCAATATCAAGGCTGCCAAGAACCGCGCTGCCGCCGCAATCCGCGCTCTTGGCATCAGGGTTGCGGGCGATATCGTACCCGTCGGCAGCCTGTCCGGCGGCAATCAGCAGAAGGTTCTGCTCTCACGCCTTCTCGAGACCAATCCTCGTGTCATCATTCTGGATGAGCCGACACGCGGCGTCGATATCGGTGCGAAGTCCGAGATCTACCGTCTCATCGATGAACTGGCCCGGCGTGGCGTCGGCGTGATCGTGATCTCGAGCGAGCTTCCTGAGATCGTCGGCATCTGCGACCGCGTGCTCGTCATGCGTGAGGGAAAGATCGCCGGTGAAGTCGGCGGGGTCGGGCATCCGCCCATCACGCAGGAAAACATCGTCGCCATCGCGACTGGGGTGAAGGAAGCCGCAGCATGACATCTCCGAATGAGACGAGCGGCCCCCTTCAATCCTCCGGAGCGACAAATGTCGATGCCGGCTCCCAGAGCCTCCAACGCCGTCTCGCATGGCGCTCTACCTTGCAAGCCATCGGCATGCTGCCAGTGCTCATCATTCTCGGCATCGCTTTCGAGTTGATGTCGGGCCGCTTCCTCAGCGTGCAAAATCTCTCGATCGTGGCGCAGCAGGCCTCCATCAACACCGTGCTCGCTGCGGGCATGACCTTTGTCATTCTGACCGGCGGCATCGACCTGTCCGTCGGCTCTATCCTCGCTGCATCCGCCATGGTCGCCATCATCGGATCCCAGATTCCTGGATGGGGTATGCTTGGTATCCCCGCCGCCCTCCTCATGGGACTTGTGCTGGGCCTTGCCAATGGCGCCCTCATCGCTTTTGTCCGCTTGCCTCCATTCATCGTAACACTTGGATCGCTCACGGCCGTCCGCGGCTTGGCCCGTCTGCTCGGCAACGACACGACCCGGTTCAACCCCGATCTTCCATTCGCTTTCATCGGCAATGGCGTTCTGTTCGGCGTGCCATGGCTCGTCTGGATCGCCCTGCTCTTCGTCGTCATTTCCTGGTTCATCCTGCGCCGTACCGTTCTTGGCGTTCACATCTATGCGGTCGGCGGCAACCAGGATGCGGCGAGGCTGACAGGCATCAAGGTTTGGGCCGTCCTCCTC
>NZ_JBFUMH010000174.1:0-10742 GCF_054049475.1 Microvirga sp. P5_D2
GGTGGCAGACAGAGACGGGCGGCATTCTCATCACGCCGCTGCCCGGCGCGACGAAGCTCAAGCCCGGCTCCGCCACGCGGCCCTTCTTCGGCGTGAAGCCGGAGGTCGTGGATGCGGACGGCAAGGTGCTGGACGGTGCGGCGGAAGGCAATCTGGTGATCGCCGATTCCTGGCCGGGCCAGATGCGCACGGTCTATGGCGACCACGAGCGCTTCGTGCAGACCTACTTCTCGACCTATCCCGGCAAGTACTTCACCGGCGACGGCTGCAGGCGGGATGCGGACGGCTATTACTGGATCACCGGCCGCGTCGACGACGTGATCAACGTCTCCGGCCACCGCATGGGCACGGCGGAGGTGGAATCCGCACTCGTCGCCCATCCGAAAGTGTCGGAAGCCGCCGTCGTGGGCTATCCGCACGACATCAAAGGCCAGGGCATCTACGCCTATGTCACCCTGATGGCGGGGGAGGAGCCGTCGGAGGAGTTGCGCAAGGAGCTGGTGGCCTGGGTGCGCAAGGAAATCGGCCCCATCGCGTCGCCGGACCTGATCCAGTTCGCGCCGAGCCTGCCCAAGACCCGCTCGGGCAAGATCATGCGCCGCATYCTGCGCAAGATCGCCGAGGACGAGTTCGGCGCGCTCGGCGACACCTCGACGCTCGCCGACCCCGGCGTGGTGGATGATCTGATCACCAACCGCCAGAACAAAACTCGTTGACCATCTCTGATGGAGGGTTCCAGCCATGGCTTCCCGTGACTACGACCGAGTTATCCAAAGCCCGAGGTTTCAGGAGCTTGTCCGCCAGAGAACCAAGTTCGCCTGGACTCTGACCATTGTGATGCTCGTCATCTATTTCGGGTTCATCCTCCTCGTGGCGTTTGCCAAGCCCCTCCTCGCCATGAAGGTCGGCGACGGCGTCACCTCCTTGGGGATCCTGCTTGGGCTTGGCGTTATCATCGCCGCCTTCGTCCTGACCGGCATCTATGTTTACCGGGCGAACAGCGAGTTTGACGAACTGACCCGCAATCTCACGAGGGAGTTCATGTGATGCGCAGGCTCCCGATCATCGCGGTCGCGGCTGTTCTCGTGGTCGATGGCGTTCTCTCGAGTTCCCTTGCAGCGGGTCCAGACTTGGGCGCGGTCCAGAAGCAGCCATTAAACTGGGCCGCGATCGTCATGTTTCTGCTTTTTGTGCTCGGCACGCTCGGGATCACTTACCGGGCAGCCACTCAGACAAAGACTGCCGCGGATTTCTATGCGGCGGGCGGCGGCATCACCGGGATGCAAAACGGCTTAGCCATCGCCGGCGACTATATGTCGGCAGCATCCTTCCTCGGCATCTCAGGTCTCGTCTTTGCCAGCGGCTTCGACGGTCTGATCTACTCGATCGGATTCCTGGTCGGCTGGCCGATCGTTCTCTTCCTCATCGCCGAGCGCCTGCGGAACTTGGGCAAATTTACGTTCTCCGACGTGGCCTCGTTTCGTCTCGACCAGACCCAGATCCGCATTCTGTCGGCGGTCGGTACGCTTGTGGTGGTTGCCTTCTATCTCATCGCGCAAATGGTCGGTGCGGGTAAGCTCATCGAACTGCTGTTTGGCCTGGACTACCTGTACGCGGTTGTCATCGTCGGCGTGCTGATGATCGTCTATGTTGTGTTTGGCGGCATGAAAGCCACCACATGGGTCCAGATCATCAAAGCGTGCCTTCTCCTTGCCGGTGCAACTCTGATTGCCCTGATGGTCCTCTGGCGATATGGCTTCAGCCCTGAGGCAATGTTCGCGGACGCCGTTGCAATCCACCCGAGAGGCGACGCCATCATGGCTCCCGGCGCCCTCGTGGCCGACCCGATCTCGGCCATCTCGCTCGGGCTCGCGCTGATGTTCGGGACTGCGGGACTGCCACACATCTTGATGCGGTTCTTCACCGTGTCCGATGCCCGCGCGGCTCGGAAATCGGTATTCTACGCCACTGGCCTGATCGCCTATTTCTATGTTCTCACCTTCATCATCGGCTTCGGCGCGATCACGTTCCTGATGAACGACCCGAGTTACTTCAAAGTCGGCCCGAACGGAGTTTACGACAAGGTCAAGGACCTGATCGGCGGAACGAACATGGCCGCGGTCCATCTCTCCGCGGCCACCGGCGGCTCGCTCTTCCTCGGTTTCATCTCCGCCGTTTCCTTCGCGACGATCCTTGCCGTTGTCGCCGGGCTCACCCTTGCGGGCGCTTCTGCCGTCAGCCACGACCTCTATGCGGAGATCATCGCACGCGGCCGTGTTTCCGAACAGAAGGAGGTCAGGATCTCGAAGATTTCGGCGATCGCGATCGGGATCGTCGCCATTATCCTGGGCTACATCTTCGAGAACCAGAACGTGGCGTTCATGGTGGGCCTCGCCTTTGCGGTGGCCGCGAGCTGCAACTTCCCGGTTCTGCTCATGTCCATTCTCTGGAAAGGAACGACAACCCGGGGTGCTTTGGCCGGCGGGCTCCTTGGACTCGTCAGCGCCGTCGTGATGGTGGTGCTGAGCAAGGCCGTCTGGGTGCAAACCTTCGGCTTCCCAAAGGAAATCTTCCCGTATGACAACCCCGCGATTTTCTCGATGCCGATCGCGTTCCTCGGAATTTGGGCTTTTTCCAAGCTTGACGCCAGCGAACGGGCGAAGGCGGAGATCGAGGCGTTTGATGCCCAATATGTTCGATCCGAGACCGGCATCGGCGCCACTGCTGCCCACGTGCACTAGCGATTAGGAGATCTCCACCTTCCGGTTGATCAACGGCGGAGGGCTCGCGATCCATGCCAAGTCAATCCATGCAGGGCTTCGACACCGCCAATCCGCCGTTCGACCGGCTCGCACATCAGGAGGTCGAGGAGCTCAGGGCGGTGCTCGACATCGGGTATTTCAGCCCCGATGAGATGATCGTCCGGCAGGGACATGCGTCGGACCTGCTGCACATCGTCATCAAGGGAGCCGTCGAGGTTCGGGACGGAAACACACTCCTGGCCGTGCTCGGCCCCAAAGACAGCTTTGACTCGCGCGCCGTTGTGCACGGGGCGGCAGGTGAAGACTTCGTCGCGGTGGAGGAGACGCTCTGCTACCTGATCCCCCGCAACGTTGTTCTTGATCTCATCCGTCACAACGCAGCCTTCGCGGCCTTTTTCTATGCGGATGTATCCCGCAAGCTCGATGCTTTTGCCCAGCAGAGGAAAACAGAGGGAGTCGAGAGCGTGCTGCGGGCACGCATCCGCGAGGCGCGGCAAGGGGGCGCCGTCTTTGTCGATGGTGCGACCACCATCGAGCAGGCCGGGCATTGCATGAAGGACAATGACATCAATGCCCTTTTCGTGCGGGATGGACAGCGGGTTGGCGTGGTCACGGGCATGAACCTGTCGAAAGCAGTCGTCCTGCGTCGACTTGCGCTCGACACGCCGGTCCGGGAGGTCTGCCATTTCAATGTTGTCTCGGTCGACGGGAGCGACTTCATTTTTGACGCGCTGCTTTTGATGACGAAGCACAACAAGCGGCGTCTCGCAATCCGGTCGGACGGCGATTATGTCGGCTTCCTCGAGGACATCGACATCCTGGGGCTATTGGCCGGCAACTCCCAACTCATCCCTGGAAGAATTGATCGCGCCCGCAACCTCGACGACCTGGCGGGCGCAGCTCGTGACATCCAGGGCCAAGTCGAGCGGCTCCATCGGCAGGGGTTGAAGGTTGACCTGATCGCCGAAATCACCTCAGACTTGAACCGACGGTTGTTCAGAAAGCTCTTTGAGATGGTGGCCCCACTGGCCATCCGACAGGATGGCTGCCTGCTGCTGATGGGTTCGGAAGGGCGTGGCGAGCAAACCGTGCGGACTGACCAGGACAACGCCCTTCTTCTTGCCGAGGAGGTTCCAGACGGTGACCTCGCGCAGTTCCGCGAGGCCTTTTCCGGCGCCTTGGACAGGTTTGGTTTCCCGCCCTGCCCCGGGAACGTCATGGTTCGCAACCCGGTCTGGTCGCAGACCGTCGAGGGCTTTATCCGCCAACTCAAGGCCTGGGTGTTCAGCCGCGATGCGGCAGCCGCCATGAACATCGCCATCTTCTTCGACGCCGTGGCGGTCGCCGGGAAGCAAGACCTTGTCGTCCGAGCAAAGGAAGCGCTCATCGATCTCATGCGCGGCGAGGCTGCCCTCTTGGCGCATTTCGCACACTTGATCGAGACCTTCACGACCCCGAACCTTGGTGTCCTCAGCACGATCATGGCATCGGTGGGTGTCGGCTCCGGCGAGATCGATCTCAAGAGAGCCGGCACATTCCCTATCGTGCATGGTGTCCGGACGCTGGCGATCGACAAGGGCATCCTTGTCAATCCGACAGCCGCGCGCATCGATGCTCTGGTCCAGATTGGATCCCTGGACACGAGGTTCGGCGGGGAATTGACCAGTGCGCTTCATGCCTTCATGGAATTCCGTCTCAGGTCGCAGTTACGCGCCTTGCACAGGGGAACCATCGGAGCCGAGTCCGTCGTGCGGCTCGACGAGATCACCACAGTGGACCGGGATATGCTCCGGGATGCCCTCCGGGTCGTCCGCCAGTTCCGCGAACTGGTCCGCAACCATTACAATCTCGGGGCATTCTGAATGATGCGCTGGTTGCGGAATATGTTCTATCGCGTCTCCCTGGGAGATCACTCCTATCGATTTCTGTTCGAGCCTGGCCCTCCTAACGAGGTTGTCGTTCTCGATTGCGAGACCACAGGGCTCAATCCAAGAACCGATGAGGTGATCGCCATCGCGGCGCTGATCGTCCGCGACCGTCGCATCATGATGAGCACACCCTTCAGGGCCGTCATACGGCCCGACAAGGATCCGACCTCCACGTCGATCAAGGTGCATCGGCTCCGGGCCCAGGATGTGGCGGTGGGACGGGCAATGCACGAGGTGCTTCCCGAGCTTCTCCGGTTTATCGGTGGACGGCCGATCGTCGGCTACTATGTCGACTTCGACATCCGCATGCTGGACAAATATATCCTCCGCTATATCGAGGCGAAGCTTCCGAACCGTCGCATCGAGGTGTCCTCCATGTATTACGCCCTGAAATACGGTGGCGCTCCACCCGGAACGGTGCTCGACCTGCGGTTCGCCTCCATTCTTGCGGATCTTGGTATCCCAAGCCTTGAGCAGCATGACGCGTTCAATGATACGCTTATGACGGCCATGATGTACGTTCAGCTCCAAGACATGCAGAAGCGTGGCACTCGCCTTAGCCGCACACGGATCGTGCATCAGGTTGCGCCGATTGGCGCTTGAGGAGGATCATTCTCGAGAATATGGCCTAAGCATTCAAGGAGCCCGGAAACGGCTCGAAGGTCCGCCTTGGATCATCCTCTGCCGATCCCTCGGCCTCCAGGAACGTCCGATGTTCCTGGCGAGAGCGGACTCCGGGTCTAAGTAGGTCGCCAAAAATTCTGCAATAGCTTTCGGATCCGGAAGTGTTTGGATGCCATGCCGGCCTTGCGACGAGCCTGTTGTGGCGTCAGCATCAGAACCCAGGCTGCGGTGGCGAGGGCACCAATATGCCTGCCGTGGTCGACGTGGGTACGAAAGAAGTCGTCATGCACCGTGAGCGGCGCATGACCGCAGTGCTCGAGATCGTGCCAAACGATCTCTCATGTCCGAACAGGCGGGCTTGCCCAACCGCTTTCGGCAACCTCGTTCACGCAAGTGGCCCGTGCTCCCTCAGTCGTCGGGAAGCCCTGACCACGATGCCTCGGTGACGCTCTTCGCGCCTTCGGATACCGTTCCCTCTGCGATCTGGATCTTGGCGGATCCGCCCACGAACTCGCTCCACTGCGCCTCGGTGCCATGGAAGGCGTTGCGGTCCACGTTTCCGGCAACGCCGGGAACCCTCCCCGTGGTTGTGAACTGCCAGAAGGCCCACTGGCGGTCGTTGTAGCGGACCTGAGGCTCGGCGGCGGTGCTCCGTATCCAGAACGGATAGTCCTTGAGCTCGCCCTCGAGGACTTCCCTATGGAAGGTGATGTCCGTGTAGATGATCGGCTTCTTGCCCGTGTGGGACTCCATCTCGCGCAGCATGACCCGGATCATGGCCAAGGCCTTGTCACGCGGGATCTTCCTGCCACAGGAAGGAGACGCGCTGTTCCATTCGGCATCGAGCACCGGAGGGAGAGCGTCCGCCTCTGGCTGCACGTTCCTCCTGAACCAGGCAGCCTGCTCCTCGGCAGGCCGGCACCAATACACGAAGTGATAGGCTCCACGCAGGACACCCGCGTTGCGGGCGCCCTCCCAGTTCTCGGCGAATCTCGGATCGATGTGATCCCCACCCTCAGTGGCCTTGATGAAGGCGAAGCGGGTGCCTCCGTCACGCAGGGCTGCCCAGTCGACCTTTCCTTGCCATCGTGAGATGTCCACGCCGTGAACGGGTCGGAGTTGCGCACTGGCCACGCCGACGTGCGGCTTGGCATCTCCAACGCCTGATATCAGCCCTAATCCCGAGCAGGAAGCCAGCGCCATGCCAAGGGGCACAATCGCGCAAAGCCGTAACCCGGCCCTCAGTACCGCAAGCGCTTTGTCCATCTGCTAGTCCCCGCCCCGGTTGAAACCCGGCCCTCATGCTTCGTGGAGAACTCGATGCCAAATATGGCGCAGGAAGAGCGATTAGGGACAAAAAGGGGCAAATCTGAGATGGCACGAGCCGTGCGCTGGCAGTCTGCACAGGATTCGTCCCGTCCGAAGCCCGACGTCGTGGCGGCGACATCTCCCGAAGCATGGCCCTCGCCAGGGAGCTTTTGCTGGGCGACGATGCGGCAGTACAGACCGATGTAACCGATTTCGATTAGGTCAAGCGCCTGGTGGATAGGGCAGTGCAGATCCACGGCCGCATTGATGTCATCATCAACAACGCTGGCCTGATGCCGCACTCCCCGCTCGAACGCGTTAAGGTCGAGGACTGGGACCGCATTATCGACGTGAACCTCAAGGGCGTGCTCTACGGCATCGGCGCAGCCCTCCCGTACATGACGGAGCAGACGAGCGGCCACATCATCAACGTGTCGTTGGTCGCCGGCCACAAGGTCCGTCCGGGGAGCGCCGTCTACGCCGCAACGAAGACGGCCGTGCGCGTCATCTCGGAGGGGCTGCGGCAGGAGGTGAAGCCTTACAACATCCGGACGGCGGTCGTCTCGCCAGGCGCGGTCGCCTCGGAACTCCCGAACAGCATCGCCGAGCCGGATGCTGCCGCAGGCATCACTCAGTTCTACGAGCAGTTCGCAATCCCTGCCGAGTCCTTCGCGAGCATGGTAGCCTTTGCCATGACGCAGCCTGAGGATGTGGACGTGAACGAGATCCTGTTCAGGCCGACGAGGCAGGAGTTCTGAGTCGGCAGCAACGAGGTGGAACATCAGGAGAGGTCATGCAGGAATGACCTCTCCTGATGTTCCAATCATCGTTGGATGGTCTCCTTTGGGTCAAAGTGTAACGTAGAGTGACTCCAACGAAGGGCTGCTTCTGCCGCAGATGCGGAAATCCCGATAAGGTCCGCCTCGTGCCGATTTCGTTGAAAAACTCCCGCGCCCTACTTCATCGGTCTATTACTAGCATCACTGGGCCAGACGAGGCCCAGCATCCTGTATGCTGCTCACCCAGAAGTCGGCCTTTGCGGAGTTTTTCAACAGTATCTGCCACTAAGAGACATTCCCGATTCGATGGCAGAATTCTGATAAGGCCGTTTTTGGAACACGCCCGCACTTGAGCCACTGACTCAAGCGAGCGGGTTGCAGGGTAAGACCTTTAGGGTGCGCTGGAGCCGCGCGGCGGATCGGTCAAAATGGGCTGCTTCTCAGCCGAGAACCGGGAGCCATCGCACCTCTCAGTCGGCAACAGCCTGAATCCTTGGCCAACGATAACCTCGATAAAGGCTTTCCAGGCTCCGATTGCGAGCAGGGCTGCCGGTGCGTGGATGATGGAATGACGCCAGCGCCGGTGTCCGGGATAGATTTGAACGCAGTGATCCCCACGCCGCTGATCCGATAAGAAGCTCGAGATCCTGCTGTTGGTTCGAACGACGGTAGATCCTTCTTGCGGGAGCCGCTCTGGATGTAGAACCGGATCAACTCACTCCGTGATCGGCTCGCCCGAGCCGTCGAGACGCTCGACCGTGGCAAGTTCCTTGCGCAGCGTCACCGGTACTTCGACGCTCTCGACCGAAGTCGTGCGCCGGATCCGGACTTCCTCCACCAGGAAGAGCTGCTTCTCGACGACGAGGCGCTCCTCGAACACGGGAACGATCGTGACGTCGCCCTCGGTCCGGAGCTGTGGCACAACATTGACGACGCGGTTGACCGGAATTCGTTCGACCACGACCGTTTCCTGTGACAGCATTTCCTTGAGGACGCGCTCTTCAGTGTTGACGGTAGTCTTCACGATAACCCTGTCGCTTACCACCTGACGCTTGGCGATCTTCGCCTCCTCCTCGACGATCGGGATCACTAGCGTGTCGGGTTTGTCAGTCTCACTCATCTCGACACTCCCGGAGTTGGACTCGCGCATGGTTGGACACCTTCTGCTCGTTCAAGAAGTGATGGCGCTTACATGGCTTAGAGCAAAATCAGCACGATGCGCTTGGCTGGATGGCGCGCCTATTACATATAACGAAGCGCCTATTCTCAATAATGTTGGATCAAGCCGATGGAGAGGCAGCGATGGCCCTCTTGTTGATCTCGGTTTCGGCAAGCCGCGTCAGCTTCTCGTCTGTCGCCTTCTCCTCCTCGAGGGTCTGTGCAAGCAGCGCTGCCACTTCGCTCTCTCCGCAATCCTGCGCGATGGTCTTCAGAGAGCCGTAGCTGGCAATCTCGTAATGCTCGACCTTCTGCGCGGCCATGACGAGGGCCACATCGAGCAATTCGCCGGGCAGCCCTTCGTCCATCACTTCCTCCGCCTCTGCGATCAGGCCTTGCGTGGCCTCGCAGGTGTTCCCTTCAGGATCGGCTCCCAAATGCTCGAAGGCCCGCTTGAGGCGCTCGACCTGGTTCTGTGTTTCCTGGCGATGGGTTTGAAACGCCTGCGTGAGACTCGGTGAGGTGGCGGCTTCGGCCATGGCGCCGAGACCTTCCAGGATCTGGGTTTCGGAGCTGTAGGTGTCTCTCATCTCCTCGATGAGCAAGTCCCTGATCGTTTTCATGGTGTCCTCATGGTTATAGTTGTTGATGCGTTTTGTGTGCGTCCGGCACCTGACCGAGCGGGGTCAGCTTATCGACGATGCCGGGCAGGTGTCGGGAGAGCGCGGTGAGCGGCTCCTGGCTCGGGAGGCAGGACTGGCGCGCCAAGGCGTCGATCTTTGCGGGGCCGAGGGCCTCCTCAAGCTGGTTTGGCGTGACAGGCTGGTTGCCGCCGATGTCGATCCAGGACTGCGCGATTACGCCATGCCCGCAATGGGTAAAGTGATCGAGGAGCTGGCTGATTCCTTCGCCGTACTCCTTGCCGCCGCGTGACGTCAGGAGGGCAGCGACAGCCACCGCGATCGGCGAGGAGGGATCGATGCCGCTCGCTGATGGTCCGTAAATGCCGCGGGCTGCCTCATCAAGAAACTGCACCAGTCATCTCCATCCCGGGTGAAAGGGGGCGGACCCGATCTGATCCGCCCCGCAAGGTTCAGACCGAGCGCTTCAGCGGCTTTTCGTTTGTGCGGTTCAACGTGGTCTTGTCCGTCGCGACCCGATCGTCTTCGACATCGACCTTGGTCGAGCGGACGGTGTCCGACACGGTTTCAGTGCGCTGTTCGACGCCCTTCTTGACCACAACTTCGCCGGTGACGCGGGCTTCCTTCGAGACCACAGCCTCCTCTGACGTGGCCTCGGCTTCGATGGTGCGCTCGCGGAACGTATCGTCCCCCACCGCTGCGGCGCGATCAACAGGGCGACGCTCGACCTGGACGCTCTCGGTCCGCAGGCTGACCTGCTCGGACACCGGAGTTTCGACCACGTAGCTGCGCACCTTGACGTGACCCCGACTGACATCGCGCTTGCCGACGCGGAGTTGCTCCTCGACCACCGGGATCACTTCCTCACCAGCGCCCGTCGCGCGGCTTGCGGTGGGTCCGCTCGCCTTCCTGGTTGTCGCGGCATTCATGGCGGTAGCGTCGGGCGTATAGCCCTGCCATCCGTCAGCGCGCCACGCGCTCTCGCGCTCCTCCAGGTCGACGGTGCCGTATTCCTCGAGAATGTCCTCGACGCGTTCGGCCCGAGCTGCATCAACCGTGACGGTCACCATGGTGCTGCCGCGGTGCATGGCTTCCGCATAGGTGGAGCGATCCTCGTCGGGCAGGAAGAAATCAGCAAGAGAGGCAAAAAAGCCCTTCTCATCGCGGTCAGTGTCGTAGGACGAGCCCGTCACCGGAGATGAGGCGCTATCGTCCTCCGGCATCAACGTGATGCTGGTGCGCGAAATGCCCGCGCTGACAAGTTCGTCGATCGCTCTCCTGGCATCGACGCGATCGTCGAAGAGAGCCGTCATCGTCTGCTGGGCTGTCATGGTCTGCTGGGTCATTGTGGTATCTCCGTGATCTGTGTGGACCCGATCAGCCGACACATCGATGTCGGCTGATCGAAACGATGGCTGTCAACTCAGGTCGTCTTGGTGGAAGAGCTGGTACTCCGCGTGGCCAAGAACCACGCCGTGATGGTCGGATCGACCGCCCCGAGGCGCCCGCCAAACCAGGCAGCCAAGGCGCCGAGGAGAAGGG
>NZ_JBFUMH010000175.1:0-10668 GCF_054049475.1 Microvirga sp. P5_D2
GCAGTACGACGAGTCGAAGAAGCGCCTTGAACAGCGCTTCCTCGACAAGGTCGAGAAGCTGCAGCGCGGCGACGAGCTTCCGCCCGGCGTCATGAAGATGGTCAAGGTCTTCGTGGCCGTGAAGCGCAAGATCCAGCCCGGCGACAAGATGGCCGGCCGTCACGGCAACAAGGGTGTCGTGTCGCGCATCGTCCCGATCGAGGACATGCCGTTCCTCGAGGACGGCACCCATGCCGATATCGTGCTCAACCCGCTCGGCGTGCCGAGCCGCATGAACGTCGGTCAGATCCTCGAGACGCACCTTGGTTGGGCTGCTGCCGGTCTCGGCAAGCAGGTCGCCCAGGCGGTCGACGCGTACATGAAGTCCGGCCAATCCAAGGGCCTGCGCGAGCAGCTCGTCTCGATCTACGGCAACATGCCGGAAATCGACGAGGCCTCTGACGAGGAGCTGGTGGATCTCGGCAACAAGCTGCGTCGCGGCGTTCCGTTCGCCACGCCCGTCTTCGACGGCGCGAAGGAGTCGGACATCGAGGCGATGCTGGCCAAGGCAGGCCTCGATCCGTCGGGTCAGGTCACGCTGTATGACGGCAAGACCGGCGAGTCTTTCGACCGCAAGGTGACTGTCGGCTACATCTACATGCTGAAGCTGCACCACCTCGTGGACGACAAGATCCACGCCCGCTCCATCGGCCCCTACAGTCTCGTTACCCAGCAGCCGCTGGGCGGCAAGGCCCAGTTCGGCGGTCAGCGCTTCGGCGAAATGGAGGTCTGGGCGCTCGAGGCTTACGGCGCTGCCTACACCCTTCAGGAAATGCTCACGGTCAAGTCGGACGACGTGGCCGGCCGTACGAAGGTCTACGAAGCCATCGTTCGTGGCGACGACACCTTCGAGTCGGGCATTCCGGAGAGCTTCAACGTTCTCGTGAAGGAAATGCGCTCGCTCGGTCTCAATGTGGAGCTGACCAACTCCAAGAAGGCTGCCAACGAAGCGGAGCAACTGCCTCCGTCCGAGGCGGCCGAGTAAGCGCCAAGGCGCTGATGAATTCGACGTTCGGCCGCGACATTGATGTCGCGGCCTCATGCAATTGCCGGCGAGGGTGCTTATCTAGCGCCCTCCAGCCCAGGAGACGGCGATGAATCAAGAGGTCATGAATCTCTTCAACCAGACGGCCCAGCCGCAAAGCTTCGATCAGATCAAGATCTCGATCGCAAGCCCTGAGAAGATTCTGTCCTGGTCCTACGGCGAAATCAAAAAGCCGGAGACCATCAACTACCGCACGTTCAAGCCCGAGCGCGATGGCTTGTTCTGCGCGCGGATCTTCGGCCCGATCAAGGATTACGAGTGCTTGTGCGGCAAGTACAAGCGCATGAAGTACAAGGGCGTGATCTGCGAGAAGTGCGGCGTCGAGGTGACGCTTGCGCGCGTTCGTCGCGACCGCATGGGCCATATCGAGCTCGCGGCTCCCGTCGCGCACATCTGGTTCCTCAAGTCCCTGCCGAGCCGCATCGGTCTGCTGCTCGACATGACCCTGAAGGATCTGGAGCGCATTCTCTATTTCGAGTCCTACATCGTCGTCGATGCCGGCCTGTCGCCCCTCAAGGACCGTCAGCTGCTGACCGAGGACGAGTACATCCGTGCTCAGGACGAGTTCGGCGAGGACAGCTTCACCGCCATGATCGGCGCGGAAGCCATCCGCCGCATCCTGCAGGAGCTCGATCTCGAGAAGACGGCTCAGGAGATCCGTGAGGAAATCGCGGTCACCACGTCCGAGCTGAAGCCCAAGAAGCTCATGAAGCGCCTCAAGATCATTGAGGCTTTCGTGCAGTCGGGCAACAAGCCCGAGTGGATGATCATGACGGTCGTTCCGGTGATCCCGCCTGACTTACGTCCGCTCGTGCCACTCGATGGCGGCCGCTTCGCGACCTCGGACCTGAACGATCTGTACCGTCGCGTCATCAACCGCAACAACCGCCTGAAGCGGCTCATGGAGCTGCGCGCTCCGGACATCATCGTGCGCAACGAGAAGCGCATGTTGCAGGAGGCGGTCGACGCCCTGTTCGACAACGGCCGCCGCGGCCGCGTCATCACCGGCGCCAACAAGCGTCCGCTGAAGTCGCTCGCCGACATGCTGAAGGGCAAGCAGGGCCGCTTCCGTCAGAACCTGCTCGGCAAGCGTGTCGACTATTCCGGCCGTTCGGTCATCGTGGTGGGCCCGGAGCTCAAGCTCCATCAGTGCGGCCTGCCCAAGAAGATGGCTCTCGAGCTCTTCAAGCCGTTCATCTACGCCAAGCTCGACGCGCGCGGCCTGTCCGCCACCGTCAAGCAGGCGAAGAAGCTCGTCGAGAAGGAGAAGCCCGAGGTTTGGGATATCCTGGATGAGGTCATCCGCGAGCATCCGGTGCTGCTCAACCGCGCCCCGACGCTCCACCGCCTCGGCATCCAGGCCTTCGAACCCACCCTGATCGAGGGCAAGGCGATCCAGCTGCACCCGCTCGTCTGCGCCGCGTTCAACGCGGACTTCGACGGCGACCAGATGGCCGTCCACGTGCCGCTCTCGCTCGAGGCGCAGCTCGAAGCCCGCGTGCTGATGATGTCCACCAACAACATCCTGCACCCGGCCAACGGTCAGCCGATCATCGTGCCGTCGCAGGACATCGTTCTGGGTCTCTACTATCTCTCCATCGTCTCTGACGGTCAGCCCGGCCAGGGCAAGGCCTTCTCCGACATGGGCGAGATCGAGCATGCCCTCAACGAGAAGGTGATCACGCTCCACTCCAAGATCCGCTATCGCTGGGAAGGCCTCGGCGACGACGGCAAGCCCGTCTCCAAGATCTATGAGACCACCGCCGGCCGCGTGATGCTCTCGCGCCTTCTGCCGAAGCACCCGCTGCTGCCCTACGACGTCGTGAACAAGCTCATGACGAAGAAGGAAATCTCGGGAATGATCGATGCCGTCTACCGCCACTGCGGTCAGAAGGAATCGGTGATCTTCTGCGATCGCATCATGGGCCTGGGCTTCTACAATGCGTTCCGTGCCGGCATCTCGTTCGGCAAGGACGACATGGTGATCCCGGAGAACAAGTGGTCCATCGTCGAGGAGACCCGTGCTCTCGCGAAGGATTACGAGCAGCAGTACCAGGACGGCCTCATCACCCAGGGTGAGAAGTACAACAAGGTCGTCGACGCCTGGGCGAAGTGCTCGGATCGTCTTGCCGGTGAGATGATGAACCGCATTTCCGCGGTTCAGAAGGACGAGCATGGCCGCGACAAGCAGGTCAACTCGATCTACATGATGTCTCACTCGGGTGCTCGTGGTTCGCCGGCTCAGATGAAGCAGCTCGCTGCCATGCGCGGCCTCATGGCCAAGCCGTCGGGCGAGATCATCGAGACGCCGATCATCTCGAACTTCAAGGAAGGCCTGGACGTTCTCGAGTACTTCAACTCGACCCACGGCGCCCGTAAGGGTCTGGCCGACACCGCGCTCAAGACCGCGAACTCGGGTTACCTGACCCGCCGTCTCGTGGACGTGGCGCAGGATGCGGTCATCCGTGAGACGGATTGCGGCACCGAGAGAGGCATCAAGATGCGCGCCATCATCGACGCCGGCCAAGTGGTCGCGTCGCTGGCCTCGCGTATCCTAGGCCGTTCCACAGCCGAGGACCTGTTCGCTCAGGACGGCACCGTGATCGTGCCGAAGGGCACGATGATCGAGGAGCATCACCTGGAGTCCATCGGCGCTGCCGGCATCCAGGAAGTGAAGATCCGTTCCGTGCTCGTCTGCGAGTCCAAGAACGGCGTCTGCGCCACCTGCTACGGCCGTGACCTGGCTCGCGGTACGCCTGTCAACCACGGCGAGGCTGTCGGCGTCATCGCCGCGCAGTCCATCGGTGAGCCGGGCACCCAGCTCACCATGCGTACCTTCCACATCGGTGGTGCGRCGCAGATCGCCGACTCGTCCTTCATCGAGTCGAGCTTCGAAGGCACGATCGGCTTCCGCAACAAGAACATTGCGCGCAACTCCGACGGCGATCTCGTCGTCATGGGCCGCAACGTCGCTGTTGTGATCACCGGCTCGGACGGCACCGAGCGTGCGGTTCACCGCATGCAATATGGCTCCCGCCTGAAGGTGGACGAGGGCGACACGATCAAGCGCGGCCAGCGTATCGCGGAGTGGGACCCTTACTCCCGTCCGATCCTGACCGAGATCGACGGTATCGTCGGCTACGAAGACCTCGTGGACGGCGGCTCGATCATCGAGTCCATGGACGAGTCGACCGGCATCACCAAGCGCGTGGTCATCGACTGGCGCGGATCCCCCCGTACGGCGGACCTGCGTCCGGCGGTCATCATCGAGGGCAAGGGCGGCAAGATTGCCAAGCTCGCCCGTGGCGGTGACGCCCGTTACCTTCTGCCCGTGGATGCGATCCTCGCGGTCGATCCCGGCTCGAAGGTGAAGGCTGGTGACGTGCTGGTTCGTGTTTCGACGGAAAGCGCCAAGACCCGCGACATCACGGGCGGTCTGCCGCGCGTGGCGGAGCTGTTCGAGGCCCGTCGTCCGAAGGATGCGGCCATCATCGCGGAGAAGTCCGGCACGATTCAGTTCGGCCGCGACTACAAGAGCAAGCGTCGCCTGACCCTGACTCCGCACGATGGCTCGGAGGCCGTGGAATACCTGATCCCGAAGGGCAAGCACATCCACTTGCAGGACGGAGACGTTGTCGAAATCGGCGACTTCATCGTGGACGGCAATCCGGCCCCGCACGACATCCTTGCGATCAAGGGCGTCGAGGAGCTGGCAGCCTACCTCGTGAACGAGATCCAGGAGGTCTATCGTCTCCAGGGCGTGCTCATCAACGACAAGCACATCGAGGTGATCGTTCGCCAGATGCTGCAGAAGGTTGAGATCACGGACGGCGGCGACAGCGAGTTCCTCAACGGCGAGCAGGTCGATCGTCTCGAGTTCGAAGAGGCCAACGAGCGTCTCGTGTCCGAGAAGAAGAAGCCCGCCGAAGGCGTGCCGGTTCTGCTCGGTATCACCAAGGCCTCGCTGCAGACCCGCTCCTTCATCTCGGCGGCGTCCTTCCAGGAGACCACCCGCGTCCTCACCGAGGCGGCGGTCAACGGCAAGGTCGATACCCTCGAGGGCCTCAAGGAGAACGTCATCGTCGGCAGCCTCATCCCGGCTGGTACGGGTGCCATGACCTCTCAGATCAAGGCTGTCGCTACCCACCGGGACGAGCTGATCCTCCAGCAGAAGCGCTCGGAATCGGCTGCCCAGGTCAGCGAGCTGCCCCCGGCAGCCGAGTAAGCTTCCAAAGCTTAGATTAAGAATCGAGAAGGCCGCCTCAGGGCGGCCTTTTCTGTTTCAGGCTTCTTTCGTTTCAGGTTCCGCCAACGGGCGCGTCGATCTTTGCGAGACCGAACTTGGTGAGCCACAGGAGCGAGCGAATGGCGCGCTTGAACTCTGTTTGCGCGCTCCTTTCCAGAATGTTCTTCACTGTCACGCTCTCAGCACCAAGGTTGAGCCAAAGCGTTTCGAGTGAGGCCGCGCTGATGCCGGCGGCTGAATCGACCAAAAGCACTTTTAGCTGAAGCCGTTCCTTTACCTCGTCGAGGCTGATGCCCGGTTCTTGGCGAACCCTGTGGTCGAGCGAGAGGATGGAAGAGGGAAAGCTGGCGAAGATATCGTAAGGATCGGGCCTAGCCGGGCGATAGGACATAGGCGTGCTGGAGGCAGGCGAGGGGGCTCCTTCCTTCCGAATGCGGCCAAGATTGTCCCAAAGGTTTTCATAGGCGCGTACGATAACCTTCCAGTCATAGACTTCCCGTGCACGCGCCACGCCGTTGGCGCCGAGCTTGCGGCGCAGGTCGGCATCGGAAGCAAGTCGGTCGATGGCAGCCGCTGTCGCCTCGATATCGGCCACGATGCCGAGAGAGGCCTGGCCGATGAAGACGTCATAACTGTCAATGTCCAGGGCATAACGGACCGAGAGGTCCAGCCCGGCCCCCGCTGGCGCCGCCAAGGTGGGAACGGTAAAGCCATCGGTCCCATTCCGCACCGTGTCCTTGTAGCCGTCCCAATCCGTCACCACCACTGGCAGGCCGGCGGCCATGGCCTCAATGGGAGTTAGGCCGAACGTTTCCTGGATGTTGTCCGACAGGGAGCAGAAGATATCGGCGGCAGCCCAAGCTTTCGTGCGCTCTTCTTGTTTGCGGCCATCGAGCACGATCGAGCGTACCGAAGGGCAAAGCTTGGCCCGTGCGGTCTCCAGTGCCTGGGCAATGAGATCGCTGGCCGTCCAGCCGCATTCCACGAGAACCAGGCGGTGCTTCTTGGCGAGGCGTTCCAGAGCGAGATACATGGGCGCCGGGTTGGCCTTGGCGTGAAAGGACAGCCTCCCGAGGAACAGGACGACCACCTCGTCCGGCGCGAGCCCGAGCGCGGCCCGGGCCTGATCCCGATGAGCCGCATATCCGGCTTGGGCGTCGCAATCGACCCCGAGGGGAATCACCGGCAATTGGGGCGTCACGAACTTCGTCGCGCCGACCCGTTGCCTGAGATACTCAGCCTGTCGCTCCAGAAGCTTGACGATGACGTTGCGGGAAACGCTCGAGGTGCAGATCACTGCATCCCAAGGCTGGATCGGAAGGGTGAGCCATTCCGTGATCGCGTCCATGGTCCGGTCGGAGGACAGGGTATGGTTCACGCCGCAAAGGCTCCAGGATCGTGCCCCGTAAAGCTCGCGGGTCCAAGCCTGAGAGGCATTGATCGTGGCAGGCGTAAAGAGACAGCCGACCTTCGCAAGGTCGGCCTGGTGCTCCTGGAGCACGATGCGCGGGTCGGCGGCCGGGTTCAAGTCCTTGACGAAACGGCTAAAATCCTGCCCGGCCGCGACGTTGCGGACAAGTCCGGTGATCTGCGGACCCGAGGCGTGGCGGGCGAAGGCTGAGAGGAAGCCGAAGCCGGCGAAGTGCCGGCCCATGGGCTTCGCGTGGCCCACATCGAAGGCTTCGTTCTCATAATGGATGACTGCACTCGCCACGCCCCAACTCCTGCTGCTCGGCACCCTTGCCGATACCCTTGCATGAGCCGAGAATAGAACTATCTAACAGAATAGGGTAGCCGCTACCCGATCTTGGCCGGACCCTTTACGGGTGGTTAGCGAAACCTGTTGACTTTCCGCGACTCGGGCGCTAGAGAGACCGGACTTTCCGGCTGGCCGTAGGTTTTAGCGAGTTGAAGCGCCTAGCTTCGACCCATGCTGCCTAAACGCTTCCGAACTCAACCTTGACTGACACTTGTCAGATTTAGGGCACGACCGTGGTGCAAAACATCGTGGTCCTCTGCAATCGCACCGCGCCAAGGGCTTTTCCAAGTCAATGGCGTGGCTTCGTTTTGTGCAGCCGAATTAGGCCCGCAGAAACGCAGGATGCGGCGTTTAACCGTTGAACTCAAAGGCCACCGGGTCGGTGGCTGGTGAAAGAGGGCACAGGATGCCAACGATCTCTCAGCTGATCCGCAAGCCGCGGACGGCGCAAAAGAGCCGGAATAAGGTTCCCGCGCTTGAGGCCTGCCCGCAGAAGCGTGGCGTGTGCACGCGCGTTTATACCACGACCCCGAAGAAGCCGAACTCGGCTCTGCGTAAGGTCGCAAAGGTCCGCCTGACGAACGGCTTCGAAGTCATCGGGTACATCCCGGGCGAGGGCCACAACCTTCAAGAGCACTCCGTGGTTATGATCCGCGGCGGCCGTGTGAAGGATCTTCCCGGTGTCCGTTACCACATCCTCCGCGGYGTGCTSGAYACCCAGGGCGTCAAGAATCGTAAGCAGCGTCGTTCGAAGTACGGCGCGAAGCGKCCGAAGTAAGCCGTCAACACTCATTATTTAGGTCGGAGCTAGCTCATGTCCCGCCGCCATAGCGCCGAAAAGCGTGAGATCATCCCGGATCCGAAGTTCGGTGATATCGTCGTTACGAAGTTCATGAATTCCATCATGTACGACGGCAAGAAGTCTGCTGCCGAAAGCATCGTCTACGGTGCGTTCGACATCGTCGAGAACCGCGCCAAGGCGAACCCGCTCGAGGTCTTCAAGCAGGCCCTCGACAACGTCGCCCCGGCGATCGAGGTTCGTTCCCGCCGCGTTGGTGGTGCGACGTACCAGGTTCCGGTCGAGGTTCGTACGGAGCGCCGTCAGGCTCTCGCGATCCGCTGGATCATCCAGGCCGCCCGCGGCCGCAATGACAAGACCATGATCGAGCGTCTCTCCGCTGAGCTGCTCGATGCCTCGAACAACCGCGGCAATGCCGTCAAGAAGCGCGAAGACACCCACCGGATGGCTGAAGCCAACCGTGCGTTCTCGCACTATCGCTGGTAACGGCAAGGAGCTTAGGCGATGCCCCGCACGCACGCGATTGAGGACTACCGTAACTTCGGCATCATGGCGCACATCGATGCCGGCAAGACGACGACGACTGAGCGCATCCTGTACTACACCGGTAAGTCCCACAAGATCGGTGAAGTGCACGAGGGTGCCGCCACCATGGACTGGATGGAGCAGGAGCAGGAGCGTGGCATCACGATCACTTCCGCTGCCACCACCTGCTTCTGGAACGACAAGCGTCTGAACATCATCGACACCCCCGGCCACGTCGACTTCACCATCGAAGTCGAGCGTTC
Source organism: Microvirga sp. P5_D2 (assembly GCF_054049475.1). Lineage (NCBI taxonomy): Bacteria > Pseudomonadati > Pseudomonadota > Alphaproteobacteria > Hyphomicrobiales > Methylobacteriaceae > Microvirga > Microvirga sp. P5_D2. The sequence continues at coordinate 8,677 of NZ_JBFUMH010000175.1, forward strand.
GCTGCGCGTGCTCGACGGCGCCGTCTGCGTTCTCGACGGCAACCAGGGCGTCGAGCCCCAGACCGAGACCGTTTGGCGTCAGGCCGACAAGTACGACGTTCCCCGTGTCGTGTTCGTCAATAAGATGGACAAGACCGGCGCGAATTTCTTCAACTGCGTCGAAGACATCATCAAGCGCGTTGCCGGCAAGCCCGTCTGCCTTCAGCTCCCCATCGGCGCTGAGAGCGACTTCAAGGGCGTGATCGACCTCATCAAGATGAAGGCCCTCGTTTGGTCGGGTGAGGCGCTCGGCGCTTCTTTCGACGAAGTCGAGATCCCGGCCGACCTGAAGGATCAGGCGATCGAGTATCGCGGAAAGCTCATCGAAGCCGCCGTCGAGATGGACGATGACGCCATGGTCGCCTACCTCGATGGTCAGGAGCCTGACGACGCGACCCTGCGCCGTCTGGTCCGCACCGCCGTGCAGCGCCGTGCGTTCCACCCGGTTCTCTGCGGTTCGGCGTTCAAGAACAAGGGCGTTCAGCCGCTTCTCGATGCGGTCGTGGACTTCCTGCCGTCGCCTGCCGACCGTGAAGCTATCCAGGGCATCGACTTCAAGACCGAAGAGCCGACGATCCGTAGGCCGAAGGACGACGAAGGCTTCTCCATGCTCGCCTTCAAGATCATGGACGATCCCTTCGTGGGCACCATCACCTTCTGCCGCGTCTATTCGGGCAAGGTGAATGCCGGCGAAACGCTGCTCAACTCGTCTCGCGACAAGAAAGAGCGCGTCGGCCGCATGCTTCTCATGCATGCGAACAACCGCGAAGACATCAAAGAGGCCTATGCCGGCGACATCGTCGCTCTTGCTGGCCTCAAGGAAGTCCGCACCGGCGACACGCTCTGCGATCCGGCCAAGCCCGTGATCCTCGAGCGCATGGAGTTCCCGGAGCCGGTGATCGAAATCGCCATCGAGCCGAAGTCGAAGGCCGACCAGGAAAAGCTTGGTCTGGCTCTCTCGAAGCTCGCTGCCGAGGACCCGTCCTTCCGCGTTTCCACCGATCAGGAATCCGGTCAGACGATCCTGAAGGGCATGGGCGAACTTCACCTCGACATCAAGGTCGACATTCTCCGTCGGACCTACAAGGTCGAAGCGAATGTCGGCGCTCCTCAGGTGGCCTACCGCGAGACGGTCACGAAGAAGACCGAGGTGGACTATACCCACAAGAAGCAGACTGGCGGTACTGGTCAGTTCGCTCGCGTGAAGCTGGTCGTCCAGCCGAACGAGACGGGTGCAGGTTTCTCCTTCGACTCCAAGATCATCGGTGGTGCTGTTCCGAAGGAATACATCCCGGGCGTCGAAAAGGGCCTCCAGTCGGTCGTGGGCGCTGGCGTCGTCGCCGGCTTCCCGGTGGTCGATCTCAAGGTCGAGCTCATCGACGGTGCCTTCCACGAAGTCGACTCGTCGGCTCTGGCCTTCGAAATCGCTTCTCGCGCTGCGCTCCGTGAGGCCCTGCAGAAGGGTGGATCGGTTCTGCTCGAGCCGGTGATGAAGGTCGAAGTCACGACCCCTGAAGACTACACGGGCTCGGTCATCGGTGACTTGAACTCCCGTCGTGGCCAGATCCAGGGTCAGGACATGCGCGGCAACGCCGTGGTCATCAATGCGATGGTCCCGCTCGCCAACATGTTCGGCTACGTGAACACCCTGCGCGGCATGAGCCAGGGACGTGCGAGCTACACCATGCAGTTCGATCACTACGAGCAGGTGCCGTCGAACGTGGCTGCCGAGGTTCAGGCGAAATACGCCTGAACCCACTAAAACGAATTTTGGAATATCAAAGGAACGGGTGCCACGATGGCGAAGGAAAAGTTTCAGCGCAACAAGCCGCACTGCAACATCGGAACGATTGGTCACGTTGACCATGGCAAGACGTCGCTGACGGCTGCGATCACGAAGGTTCTGGCGGAGGCCGGCGGCGCGACGTTCACAGCGTACGACCAGATCGACAA
>NZ_JBFUMH010000176.1:0-10587 GCF_054049475.1 Microvirga sp. P5_D2
ATGCGAGGACGGCACAATCATCCTCCTCACCAGCGACGGCTTCTCAGCTTTGGTGGATCTCTATGGCGTCCTCGATGCCAAAGGCCTACTGGAAGCGGCCATCGCTTCCGGCCTGGAGCCCCTGGCCCGGAAGGCGAGGGAGGTCGAAACCGAGCAGGACCCGGATGGAAAGCTCTTTCCGCGCTTCAAGCTGAGCGACGATACGACGGCGATCCTGCTGAGGGCTTGAATGTCTTATTTTTCAAATACTTATCAGATTGGTTTGAATCTTTCTGTCAGGCGCTCCCGACGGCAGGAAAATGTGCCAAACCCGAGGTTGGGCGATGGAAGCTGTCAATGAACGCTTAAATTATTGTTATTGCTGGTATTTTTTATGTTGCTGTTGCCTCTGGAAAACCCGTCAAAAAACTTGAAAAAGGTGCCGAAAACAGCCATCTAAGAATTTGATTTCAATTGGATTCGCGGGGCTGCCGATTGGCTTGACGATGCGGCATGAAAAAGCCGCCTCTCGCGAAAGGGCAGACCGTTTTAAGAAAGATCAACCTTGACCGATCCGAACGATATCCGCCCCGGCGGCCCTGGCGGGGACCAGCCGGCGAGCGACATCAAGCTGATTTCCATCGTCGACGAGATGAAGCGCTCCTATCTCGATTACGCCATGAGCGTGATCGTGAGCCGCGCTCTGCCCGATGCGCGCGACGGCCTCAAACCCGTGCATCGGCGTATCCTCTACGCCATGAACGAGGGCGGCTACACGCCCGACAAGAAACACGTGAAATCGTCCCGCATCGTCGGTGACGTGATGGGTCAATATCACCCGCACGGCGACAGCGCGATCTATGACGCCTTGGTGCGCATGGCGCAGGATTTCTCGCTGCGGCTGATGCTCGTGGACGGGCAGGGCAATTTCGGCTCCGTGGACGGCGATCCTCCGGCGGCGATGCGCTACACCGAGTCCCGTCTCGCCAAGGCGGCCATGCCTTTGCTCGAGGACATCGACAAGGACACGGTTGATTTCAATCCGAACTACGACGAGTCGAAATACGAGCCCTCGGTTCTGCCGGCGCGGTTCCCGAACCTGCTCGCCAACGGCGCGGGCGGCATCGCGGTCGGCATGGCCACCAACATGCCTCCTCACAATCTGGGCGAAGTCATTGGCGGCTGCCTGGCCTATATCGACAACGTCGACATCTCGGCCGAAGAGCTGATCGAGATCATTCCCGGTCCGGATTTCCCGACCGGCGCGCTGATCCTCGGCCGCGCGGGCGTGAAGTCGGCTTACACGACGGGCCGCGGCTCCATCGTCATGCGCGCCAAGTCGGAAGTGGAGGAGGTGCGCAAGGACCGCGAGGCCCTCATCTTCTCCGAGATCCCGTATCAGGTGAACAAGGCGTCGCTAATCGAGAAAATCGCAGAGCTCGTACGCGAGAAGAAAATCGAGGGTATCTCCGACCTGCGCGATGAATCCGATCGCGACGGCATGCGCATCGTGGTCGAGATCAAGCGCGACGCCATGGCGGACGTAGTGCTCAACCAGCTCTACCGCTACACGCCCCTGCAGACGAGCTTCGGCGCGAACATGGTGGCGCTGAACGGCGGCCGCCCCGAGCTGATGACCCTGAAGGACCTGATCAAGGCCTTCGTCGATTTCCGCGAGGAAGTCGTTTCCCGACGCACTAAGTACCTGCTCAACAAGGCCCGCGAGCGCGCCCATATCTTGTGCGGCCTTGCCATTGCTGTCGCCAATATCGACGAGGTCATCCGCCTCATCCGCACGGCGCCGGATCCGAACTCAGCCCGCGAAGCCCTCATGGGCCGCGACTGGCCGGCTCACGACATCGCGCCGCTGATCGCGCTCGTCGACGACCCGCGCCACAGGATCAATGATGACGGCACCTATCGTCTCTCCGAGGCGCAGGCGCGCGCCATCCTCGAACTGCGCCTGCAGCGCCTCACGGCTCTCGGCCGGGACGAGATCGGCGACGAGCTGTCCAAGCTTGCGGCCGAGATCTCGGAATTCCTCGAGATCCTGCGCTCTCGCGCGCGCATCATGGACATCATCAAGACGGAGYTCATCGAGGTTCGCGATACCTTCGCCACGCCGCGCAAGACCCAGATCGTCGATTGGGATTCCGACGTCGACGACGAGGACCTGATCGCCCGCGAGGACATGGTCGTCACCGTGTCCCATGCCGGCTACATCAAGCGCGTGCCACTCTCCGCCTACCGGTCGCAACGCCGCGGCGGCAAGGGCCGCGCCGGCATGACGACACGCGACGAGGATTTCGTCACCCGCCTGTTCGTGGCCAACACGCATACGCCGCTGATCTTCTTCTCGTCCGAAGGACAGGCCTACAAGGAGAAGGTGTGGCGCCTGCCGCTGGCTGCTCCGAACGCCAAGGGCAAGGCCCTGGTGAACATGCTGCCGATCAAGCAGGGCGAGCGCATCACCACCGTCATGCCGCTGCCCGAGGAGGAAGCCTCCTGGGACAAGCTCGACGTGATGTTCGCGACCTCGCGCGGCACGGTCCGCCGCAACAAGCTGTCGGACTTCGTGCAGGTCAATCGCGGCGGCAAGATCGCCATGAAGCTGGACGAGGGCGATCACATCGTCGACGTGCAGATCTGCTCCGAGCATGACGACGTGCTGCTCACCACAGCCGATGGCCAGTGCATCCGCTTCCCGGTGACGGATGTGCGCGTGTTCAAGGGGCGTGACTCCATGGGCGTGCGCGGCATCAACTTGGCCAAGGGCGACGACATCATCTCCATGGCGATCCTGCGCCACGTGGATGCCACGGGCGACGAGCGCGCGGCCTATCTCAAGATGCGTCGCGCCGTCATGGGCGAGCAGTCGAGCGCTGAAACCGAAACTACGGACGATGCGGAGGAGACGGAAAGCTCCAATGCCTCCCTGTCGCAAGAGCGCTACGCAGAGATGAGCGCGCTGGAGCAGTGCATCCTGACGATCTCCGAGAAGGGCTACGGCAAGCGCACTCTGTCCTATGAGTACCGCATTACCGGGCGCGGCGGCAAAGGCATCACGGCCATGGCGGTCAACAGCCGTAACGGCAAGCTGGTGGCGTCGTTCCCGGTCGAGAACTCCGACCAGATCATGCTCGTCACCGATGGCGGCCAGCTCATCCGCGTGCCCGTCGACGGCATCCGCACCGTCGGCCGCAACTCACAAGGCGTCACGATCTTCTCGACCAAGGGTAAAGAGAAGGTCGTCTCGGTGGAGCACATCGAGGGCGAAGATGCCGAGGAGGGCGATGACATCGCGGAAATCGGCGAGGATGATGCTACCGAGGGCGGTGAGGAGTAAGACTCCGTCTGCCGCAGTCTCGCTGACAAATACAAAAGGGCGCCCATTCGGCGCCCTTTCTCTTTCATGGGCTGCCGATATCAATTGCCCAGAAGCTTCGCATATTCCTTGAGGAGTTTGTCTGCGAACTGGTCCGCGCTCCCCTGATTGGTGGTGAGGCGGATTTTGACGAAGTTCGCTTTGCTGACCGTGATGAACACGTATGAATCGCGTTTCTGCTGCCGCTGTGTGATGCTCAGATGAGCTGTCGCGAAACCGCCTGTCGTGGATTTGTCGACGAGCTTGGCGTCGTCGTAGCCGCCTCCGGCGACGCTTGCTGCGATTTCCTCAAGCGGCGATTCAAGCTCACTCGCCGCATCTTTGCGGGCGGTTGCCGAAGTCAGCTTCTTGTCGCGGTTATAGACATAAATGTCGGCCCAGGTTTGGGCATTGCCATACCTTACGCCGAAGCCCAATGGAGGGTTGTGAAAGTCGGTCTGTTCGAGCCGTGGCAGGCCGGCAAGCTGTCGAGGAAAAGGATAGCCGTCGATCTCAGTTACCGCGGCGGGAACGACGCTTTTCGTCGGTTGCGCGACGCTTGGAGAGCCGAAGGTGCAGATGAGCGCAAAAGCTAGATAGACGCTCAGGGAACGAGCGGCGCCCGAAAGGCGACCCATGAAACTCTCCTGCCGTGAATGAACGAAGTATCATATCCACAGCGGGAGCTCTGTCTAGGGTGCGATGGCGGCTGAAGCGAATTCAGCCTAGAACTACGTAAGCGCTCGAGACTGCGGCCGGAGTCAGGACAGCGACTGCGGTGGCGACGACGACAATGAGACGAACCATCATGGGAGATCTCCTTAACCTTTCGTAAATGTGGTTATAGAGCGTTCCCCAATCGTGGCCGTGCGCTGGCGCACGGCTACATATTCTGCAGGACCTTGCTCATCTGAGCGCCGAAGGCTTCCGCTCCGCCTCGGGTTGCGGCCCTTTGAGGGCCATGTACTCAAACCCGGCCGGACGCCCGCCGAGGACGGTCTTTCCATTGGACAATCCTGCCACTCAACCCGACTAGGTGAAGCCCATGACGTCCTGAGGCGGTMAGGGGCATAGATGGTAAATGTCTGCGCAAGGGCGGCCGGAACCGAAAGGCTGAGAGGGGCCTATTCAACTCTTTGGGTGAAAATCGGTTTGCCTTTGAATGCCCGATTGGTCGAAGCCGCTTTTTCCAAAGATGACCTCGCCGATGCCGATGCGAAGCTTTCGCGCTGGTCCGTGACCTTTCAGCACAGCGGCCCGTTCATCCGGGTCGGCATGCGTGAAATCCTCTCCGTCGGCGAGCACGCAATCGATGACGGAAACCTGACCCAGGATCTGGCTTCCCGTGCCCAGATGGCTCGTGCCGTAGACGCTGGCGCCCGATGCGTAGCGCCCTCTATCGCCGATCGTGATTCTTGCGCCTGGACGATCGGCTTTGGCAGTAAATCCGCCATTGCCAAATGTATTGCCGCTGCCGACTGATATCTTGCCGCCGCAGGCATCGATCATCGTCAGCGAATGGAAGGTGTTCCCGTCTCCGATGCTGCAGTCGGAATCTGACCTGCATCGTATCGTCGTGCAGGGGTAGAACAGGTTTCCCGAGCCGAGCTTTGCATGACGTGAAATCAGGGTAGAGAAGGGGTCATAGATGGTGTTGCGGTCGCACAGCGACAGCGTTTCTTCTATCGTCAGGAAGTCATCACGCCGGCGAATATCATCGATGATAGCCGTCATTGAGAAGCCCTTTTGAAATATGAGCAAAACCCTCGAAATTGCTCACGTCCATCTGAGAGCGGGTTATCGCCGTGAGTCTCGACGGTTTTGTGCTATAATATTGCAACAACGGATCGCGGTTTGTGTAAAGGGAAAAATGTGACTTGTTCTAGGCCGCTTGCCCTGCGGCCAGTCTCAAGCTACGCCTTGAGACTATGAAACGTACCGCCCTCTATACCGGCAGCTTCGACCCCGTCACGAACGGCCATCTGGATGTCCTGCGCCAGGCTTGCCGCGTAGCCGACAGGATTGTCGTCGCCATCGGCGTCCATTCCTCGAAGGCACCCATCTTCAGCCCCGAGGAGCGGGCGGAGATGCTGCTTGAGGTCTGCGGGCCTGTGCTGAAGGCCGAAGGGGTGGAACTCGAGGTCGTGACCTTCAGCGATCTCGCCGTGACGGCCGCCAAGCGCCATGGAGCGAGCCTCATCATCCGCGGCCTGAGGGACGGCACCGATCTCGACTATGAAATGCAGATGGCCTCGATGAACGCCACCATGGCGCCAGAGGTCCAAACCCTGTTCTTCCCCGCATCGCCCCTGGTTCGCCCCATCACCGCCACGCTTGTGCGCCAAATCGCGGGAATGGGGGGCGACGTTTCGGCCTTCGTGCCCGGCCTTGTCGCCGAGCGGTTGAAGGCCAAAATCACGCGGCAATAAAGTTTCTCAATCCCCAACAGGAGACCTCGACCCATGAAGCGTTTGCTCGCAGCCTCCGCGCTCGTGCTCGCCGGCCTTGTCCCGGCCTTTGCGCAGCCTGCCAACGATCCCCAGAACACTGTCTATCTCGACACCAAGGACGGCCGCATCACCATCCGCCTTCGTCCGGACCTGGCGCCCAAGCATGTGGAGCAGATCAAGGCGCTCACGAAGCAGGGCTTCTATAACGGCGTGGTGTTCCACCGGGTGATCGACGGCTTCATGGCCCAGACGGGCGATCCGACCGGCACCGGCACGGGCAAGTCCAACCTGCCCAACATCCCGGCCGAGTTCACCAGCACGCAGTACAAGCGCGGCGCGGTGGGCATGGCCCGCTCGCAGAGCCCGGACTCGGCCAACAGCCAGTTCTTCATCTGCTACGAGGGCTGCGGACCGCTGACCGGCCAGTACACCCTCTTCGGCGAGGTCGTGTCCGGCATGGACGTGGCCGACAAGATCAAGAAGGGCAATCAGGCTGCCAACGGCATGGTCACGAGCCCGGACAAGATCGTGAAGATGCAGCTCGCGGCCGACGCGAAGTAATGATCTCAGGCCTCCTTCATCCAGCGCGGCGAGCCATCGCCGCGCTTCTGCTTTCCGTTGTCTGGGCCTCGCCCGTCGCGGCGCAGGGAGGCTCGTGGTTCGACGATCCGGATGAGAGGCAAGAGCAGCTGGAGCCACAGCCGAGCCTTCCAGAAGGCCTCGGCGGTACCATCCGGCCCAACCCGGAGGCGCGCTCCGTCCCACGGGTCGACCGGATCGCAGATGTCTTCGCCTCTATCCAATCCTGCTGGCGCCCGCCGGCGGGAAGCGGCTATTCCGGACAGGAAATCACCTTGCGCATGAGCTTCAGGCGTAACGGCGAGGTCCTGGGCCAGCCTCGGATTACATATTACAAGGCAGGGACGGTGCCGGATCAGCGTGAGCCCTTCACGCGTTCGGTCCGCGAGGCTTTCGTGCGCTGCACGCCTTTGCCTGTCACGGAAAGTTTGGGACGCGCCATCGCCGGTCGCATCTTCACCTTCCGTTTCATCGATGCTCAGCCTATGTGAATGAGCAGAACGCCGATTTGGACAATATGACGCCAGGATAGGAGAATCTGATGGCAGACCCTGAAAATACACTCATCATGGAAACCACCAAGGGCCGCGTGGTCATCGAGCTGCGCCCCGATCTCGCCCCCGGCCATGTGGAGCGCATCAAGACCCTGGCCCGCAAGGGTTTTTATGACGGCGTCGCCTTCCATCGGGTGATCGAGGGCTTCATGGCCCAGACCGGCTGCCCGCAGGGCACCGGCACCGGCGGTTCCGACTTGCCGGACCTGAAGGCCGAGTTCAACGCCGAGCCCCACGTGCGCGGCACCTGCTCGATGGCGCGGACGAACTTCCCGCACTCCGCCAATTCGCAGTTCTTCATCTGCTTCGACGATGCCAGCTTCCTCAACAAGCAGTACACCGTGTGGGGCAAGGTGACCGAGGGCATGGACAACGTGGACAAGATCAAGCGCGGCGAGCCCGTGCGCGATCCGGACCGTATCGTCTCCCTGAAGGTCGCGGCTGACGCCGCTTAAGACTTCACTCGTCATGGCCGGGACGAGCCCGGCCATGACGAGTGAATGAACATTCTTCATGCGCGTCGACCTCTTCGATTTCGAGCTACCCGAGCGGAACATCGCGCTCCGCCCCGTGGAGCCGCGCGATGCCGCGCGCATGCTCGTGGTCAGGCCCGAGGCAGCTTTCGAGGACCGCAGCGTTCGCGAGCTGCCGGATCTGCTGCAGTCCGGCGATGTGCTGGTGCTCAACAACACCAAGGTCATTCCCTCCCGGCTCTACGGCCTGCGTGTGCGCGAGGAGACGGCGGCGCGCGTGGAGATCATGCTGCACAAGCGCGAGGGCGCCGACCGCTGGCGCGCATTCGCGCGTCCGGCGAAGAAGCTCAATGTGGGCGACCGCATCCGTTTCGGTGAACCATCCGAGAGCACAGCCTGCGAACTCGTGCGCCTCGATGCGGAGGTCGAGGAAAAAGGCGAGGGCGGCGATGTTGCCCTGCGTTTCTCATTCTCCGGTCCATTTCTCGACGAGGCGATTGCCCGTCTCGGTGAGCTGCCCTTGCCGCCTTACATCGCGGGCAAGCGGGCAACCGACGACAAGGACCGCACCGATTATCAAACCGTCTACGCGCAGGATGAAGGCGCCGTCGCTGCCCCGACTGCTGGGCTGCATTTCACGGATGAGCTTTTCCGTCGTCTGGACGAGCGCGGCATCTCGCGTCAGTTCGTGACGCTCCATGTGGGCGCAGGCACCTTCCTGCCGGTGAAAGCCGACGACACCGCCGAGCACAAGATGCATGCGGAGTGGGGCACCATCACCGAGGAGACCGCGCAGGCGCTCAACGAGGCGCGGGCGCGGGGAGGGCGGATCGTTGCCGTCGGAACCACCTCGTTGCGTTTGTTGGAGAGTGCCGCCCGCGAGGACGGGACGATTGCCCCTTTCTCCAGCGATACGGCGATCTTCATCACGCCCGGCTACCGCTTCAAGGCGGTGGATGTGCTGATGACCAATTTCCACCTGCCGCGCTCGACCCTGTTCATGCTGGTTTCCGCCTTCGCGGGGCTGGACCATATGCGCGCGGCCTATGCTCACGCCATTGAAACAGGCTATCGCTTCTATTCGTATGGCGATGCCAGTTTGCTGTTTCGGCGTTAACCCTCCATCTCAGCTCTTCCTGCCGGCATCGGCCCGGGACGACCTCATGAGGAACGAATGACCACCGAGAACTTCACCTTCACCGTCAACAAGACCGACGGCGTGGCGCGCACCGGCGAGATTCGGATGCCGCGCGGGGTCATTCGCACGCCGGCCTTCATGCCGGTGGGCACGGCTGCGACCGTCAAGGCCATGTATCCCGATCAGGTGAAGGCCCTCGGGGCGGATGTGGTGCTCGGCAACACCTATCATCTCATGCTCCGGCCCGGCGCCGAGCGGGTGGCCAAGCTTGGCGGGCTGCACCAGTTCATGAACTGGCCCTATCCGATCCTCACCGATTCCGGCGGCTTCCAGGTCATGTCGCTCGCGGCTCTGCGCAAGGTTGACGAGAGCGGCGTCACTTTCCAGTCCCATATCGACGGCTCGAAGCACTTCATGTCGCCGGAGCGGTCCATCGAGATTCAGGGGCTCCTGGGTTCCGACATCCAGATGCAGCTCGATGAATGCGTGCGCCTGCCGTGCTCCGACGAGGAGGCCGAGCGGGCCATGCGCCTGTCCCTCCGTTGGGCCGAGCGCTGCCGTATCGCCTTCGGCGAGCAGCCGGGCAAGGCCATGTTCGGCATCGTCCAAGGCGGGGCCGTGGAGCGGCTGCGCATCGAGAGCGCACGCGAACTCAATGCCCTGGACCTCAAAGGCTACGCCATCGGCGGTCTCGCCGTGGGTGAGCCGCAGGATGTAATGCTGCGCATGATCGAGACCGTCGAGCCGCACATGCCCAAGGAGAAGCCGCGCTACCTCATGGGCGTGGGAACGCCGGACGATATCGTCGAGGCGGTGCGTCAGGGCGTGGATATGTTCGACTGCGTCATGCCCACCCGCGCCGGCCGCCATGGGCAGGTCTTCACCCGCTTCGGGCGCATGAACCTGCGCAATGCCAAGTTTGCCGAGGATACGCGCCCTCTCGACGAAACATCGAAATGCACGGCCTCCAACACCTATTCCAGGGCTTACCTGCACCATCTCGTCCGCTCCAACGAGATCTTGGGCATGATGCTGCTCACCTGGAACAACCTGGCCTATTACCAGGACCTCATGGCGGGCCTGCGCAAGGCCATCGCCGATGGGCGGCTTGAGGACCATATCGGCGAGGTGAAGGAAGGCTGGGCTAAAGGAGAGCGCGACAGCAAGGCCGAGATCGGCCATCACGCGGACAACATTGCCATGCCGGCGGAGGGCTAGCCCCTCTGCTTGGCGGTTATCCGCGGACAGTTGAGGATTTCGATCCCGAAACGGGGCTTTTCGATTGACCCACCGTCCAAGAGCCCCTATTTCGGGCTCACCTCTGGGGCGGGTAGCTCAGTGGTAGAGCATTCGACTTTTAATCGAATGGTCGTGGGTTCGAACCCCACCCCGCTCACCAATCTCCTCCAATGATGTCGGGCGTCGTTAAGATTGATTCTAACGGCATCCTTATTCTGATTCAATTTTCCCAGCGTATCTCCAGAGTGATATGTCGGGCGTCGTTAAGATTGATTCTAACGGCATCCTTATTCTGATTCAATTTTCCCAGCGTATCTCCAGAGTGATAGTCTGAGATATTGGTTGCGAATACTCGTTTGGTGTCCATAGGCGCTCCGGACGATGCTCAATCCTTAGTAAATCCTAGTGTAATGAAACAAAACCAAGTTTGGGCTGGGTAATCCAGTTAGCTTCCGACCAAGAAACTCGGTGCGGATCGGGCCCAACCGCGCATGGATGGCGTGTGCGAATGGTTACGAACACTCGCCTGAATGCCCAGGCGTCATTTAATCTGATTCAATTTAGAGTCCGTCCCGTAAATCATGAGCATCGACCCAAGCGGCGGATGAGGAGCATGACGGAAGCGGCGTAGAGGAACGCTCGGGCTGACGTGAGTGTCGCCTCAGGATCCTTCCAGAGCCTGCGATTGCGACTAATCCAGGCGAAGAATCTTTCAACAACCCAGCGGCGTGGGTGTACCGCAAAGCCGACTTGATCAGGCGGCTTTCTGACGATCTCGATTCGGATCGAAGTGGCCTGGGCCGGGGTCTCG
>NZ_JBFUMH010000177.1:0-10535 GCF_054049475.1 Microvirga sp. P5_D2
CGACAGGATTGGGGAAGCTGCGGCCGAAAACATCGACCGCGAGACGCGCATCGTCCTTTGCTGCGGGCTTGGGCGGCAGAAGGGAGAGGCTGCGGATCGTGAGCTGATGAGCCGTCTCCGCATCGAGCGCGTGGAGTGCGGGTTTCGCGAGAGAAAAGAGCGCGCCGATCATGCTTCGAGATCCGGGAAAATGTGGCGGCCATCGAGGCCGAGTGGCAGCGGCTTTACCCACAGGACCGCCGACAAGGCAAGCGGCGCGTAGAGGTGCGGGAACAGATCGCCGCCCCGAGAGGGCTCGTAGCGCAGGTCGGGCCCGAGTCGGCCCGCGTCGATGGCGACCAGAAGCAGGTCGTCCTGTCCGGCGAAATGCCTCGCTGCGGTCTCCCGCACCTGAAGAGCCGTGGAAAAATGGAGGTATCCATCGATAATATCGATGGGCGCTCCCGCAAAGAAACCGGCTTGCTCTGCGCTAGACCAGAGGGATTTTTGGCAGATTTTGTAGATTATACGCATGAAATGTGAGTATCCCCACAGCGCTTTAGGRGCAATCCTGACTAGACATATTGTCCCAGATTAATGTTGGCGATTGCGCGAGTCATAGAACAACCTTAATTCCTAGGTATAAGTTCGGTTTAGTTTCATTCGCATTTTGCGAAGGTGTGTAAAATGTTATCTCACGAGCGCGTTTGGGCTGCCATCGATGCACTTGCCGCACGCCACGGCATGACGGCATCCGGGCTGGCGCGCAAGGCAGGACTCGATGCGACGAGCTTCAACAAGTCGAAGCGCGTGAGCCCCGAGGGCCGTGAGCGCTGGCCATCCACGGAATCCATCTCGAAAATCCTGCGCGCCACCGGCGCGACGCTGGAAGACTTCCTGCGACTCGTCGAGCCCTCGGGCTCCTTACGCCGTTCGATGATCCCGATGATCGCCATGCCCCAGGCCGCCGCGGGCAAAATCCTGACGGATGAAGGCCTGCCCACCGGCGGGCCGGGATGGGACGAGATCGAGTTTCCGGATTTCGGGCAGGAAAAAGTTTTCGCTCTCGAAATCACGGGCGACACCATGGCGCCGCTCTATCGCGACGGGGACATCCTCATCGTCTCGCCGACCGCGAGCCCGCGCAAGGGCGACCGCATCGTCGTATGCACCACCGGCGGAGAAATCCTGGCCCAGGAGCTGAAACGCCGCTCGGCCAAGACCGTTGATGTGACATCGCTTGCCAGAACCGGCGAGGAGCGCTCGATCCCCACCGAGGAAGTGGTGTGGATCGCCCGTATCATGTGGGCGCGTCAGTAAGATTCAAAAGTCAGGTTTAAGAGTCGATCTTCAGGCCGCCCGCGACTTCAGGAAAGCCTCGTGCTCGCTCACGAGTTCTCCGGCCAACGCCTTCGCGATGAGCGCGCGCGTTTCCTTCACGCCGTAGAGTGCCGTGAACGAGCCGAAGCGCGGACCGCGCGGTTCGCCGAGCAGCACCTGATAGATAGTGTTGAACCACTCGATGGACACGCCGGGACGCTCGGACGTCGCGCCCTTGGCCTTGAAGTCCTGATAGCGCGGCTCGGCGCGGCCCACGTTGTAGATCTCTTCCTGAATCGCTTCGGCCGTCACGGGCCTATCGCCCGTCTCGAACGAGGCAAGCACATCGCTCAGGCGCTTCAGGGATGCGGCCTCGACTTCGTCCGCCGGACGATAGGTCTTCTGCGGCTTCACGAAATCCTCGAAGTAGCGCACGGCATGCTTCACGAGGCTGTCGAGGCGCGGATGCGTCTCGGGCGAAACGCCCGGCGCATAGCGACGGATGAACCCCCAGAGCACTGCCGGGTCTTCCGAGTTCGCCACGGCCACGAGGTTGAGCAGCATGGAGAAGGAAATGGTGGTGCCGGGCTGATTGGAACCTGCCGAAGAGACCAGCTCCGCCGCCGGCGGCTCGCCCGCATGCAGGTGCCAGACCGGATTCATCAGACGGGTCTTCGCGTCCTGCGCCGGGTACTTCTCCATGAAGGTCAGGTAATCGTCCACCTGGCGCGGGATCACGTCGAAATGGAGCTTCTTCGCCTCGCGCGGCTTGCTGAACATGAAGAGGCCCAGGCTGTCCGGCGTGCCGTAGGTCAGCCACTCGTCGATGGTGAGTCCGTTGCCCTTGGACTTGGAGATCTTCTGGCCCTTGTCGTCGAGGAACAGCTCGTAATTGAAGCCTTCCGGCGGCAGGCCGCCGAGCGCCTTGGCGATCTGGCCCGAGAGCTTCACGCTGTCGATGAGGTCCTTGCCCGCCATTTCGTAATCGACGCCGAGGGCCACCCAGCGCATGGCCCAATCCGGCTTCCATTGCAGCTTGGCATGGCCGCCCGTCACCGGGGTCTCGAAGCGCTCGCCCGTGTCGGGATCGCGCCAGACGATGGTGCCGGCGTCCACGTTGCGCTCGTCGATGGGCACCTGCATGACAATGCCCGTCTTCGGATGGACAGGCAGGAAGGGCGAGTAGGATTGCTGACGCTCCTCGCGCAGCGACGGCAGCATGATCGCCATCACCGCATCGTAGCGCTCGAGCACGGTCAGCAGAGTCTTGTCGAAGCGGCCCGCCTTGTAGCACTCGGTCGCGGACAGGAACTCGTAATCGAAGCCGAAGGCATCGAGGAATTCGCGCAGACGCGCATTGTTGTGATGCGCGAAGCTCTCATGCGTGCCGAACGGATCGGGCACCTGGGTCAGCGGCTTGCCGAGCGCCGAGGCCACGAGTTCCTTGTTCGGGACATTGTCCGGCACCTTGCGCAGGCCGTCCATATCGTCCGAGAAGGCGACGAGGCGGGTCGGGATGGTGTCACCGGTCAGAACCCGGAAGGCGTGGCGCACCATGCTGGTGCGCGCAACCTCGCCGAAGGTGCCGATATGCGGCAGGCCCGAGGGACCGTATCCGGTCTCGAACAGGGCTTCCTTCTTGCCCGTCTTTTTGAGCCGCTCCACGAGCTTTCGCGCTTCCTCGAACGGCCAGGCGTTCGCGGTCTGAGCAGCTTCGATGAGGGCGGGATCAAGGGTAACGGGTCGGGACATGGGCCTATGCTTGCAGGAAGGGCTTGCAGAAGCGCGGCACAGTAGGGATACGCCCCGCAGGGGTCAATGCGGCTTCGAGCCTTTATACCCGTTGGCGAACCGGCAAAACCCTGCCGGTTACGCGCCCTGCCCCTCAATAGGGGCCGATGGGGAAGAAGCGCAGGTAGAGCTCCGCGTATTTGCCTTCCTTCCAGAGCTGCTGGAGGGCGAAGTCCAGGGCCCGGCGAAGATTCTGGTCCTCGGTGCGGACGATGAAGCCGATCCCCTCCCCGAAATACCGGGGCTCCAGGTAAGGCCCACCCGTGAAGGCGCAGCAATTGCCTGCATCCTCGCCGCCGATCCACAAGGCAAGGCCGAGGCCATCGGCAAAGAGATAATCCATCTCGCCCGCCTTCAGCGCTGCCTGGGCAGCAGGGAGGTCAGGGAACGGCTTGAGGGTGGCTGGCGTCATGAAGGCCTTCGCGAAGGCCTCATGGGCCGTGCCGCCCACCACGCCGATGGTCTTGCCCTGGAGCGCCTTGAGCTCGGGCGCGGGCTGGTTGCGATCCTTCCTGACCGCGAAGCGCGCCGGGATCTTGAAATAGGGCGCCGTAACCTCGAAACGCCGTCGCAGGTCCGCATTGAGGGGAATGGCGGCTGCCACCACATCCCCCTGCCGGTCGGCCAGAGCCTCTAGAAGCGTATCGAACCGACGCACCTGCACGGTGCAGGTCAGGGTCAGGCGCTCGCATGCAGTGCGAGCAAGCTCGACCGAGAACCCGGTCGGCGTGCCGTCGAGGGCCGGGAAATGCAGCGGCGGAAAATCGTCGTCCACAAGGAAGCGAATGGTGCGCGTGGCCGGGATTTCCGGCCGCTCAAGCTGCGCCTTCGGGTTCCAGAAATTGGGAACCATAACGCTTTGAGCCTGAGCCGGCTCGAGCGTCAGCAAGGAGGACAGCGCGACGGCGGCCCAGGCGCTGGGCTTGATCTTGCGCAAGAAGCACGCAATAACTGATACAATGTAACTCATCTTGAAGACGATACTCTCTTGTCCGCTGTCCTGCATCAACGCCGAATATCCCAAAAGGGTATCCCTCGCTCATGAGGCAGGGTCTAGCGGAGAGCCGCCGACAGTCAACAGCGCTGCCTGTCGGGATCGGCTTCCTCGCTCATCACGGTTTTGCACCGGAGGCCCTGCGGGATGCGGTGATGATGGCCGAACTCAGCGGCGTCTCGGCGGATGAGATCGTCTTGAAGACC
This sequence comes from Microvirga sp. P5_D2, assembly GCF_054049475.1. Lineage (NCBI taxonomy): Bacteria > Pseudomonadati > Pseudomonadota > Alphaproteobacteria > Hyphomicrobiales > Methylobacteriaceae > Microvirga > Microvirga sp. P5_D2. The sequence goes on from NZ_JBFUMH010000177.1 coordinate 4,291, forward strand.
GGCATGGTGGAGGAAATCGCGTTCTATAGAGCGCTTGCCGTCGAGCTGGAGTTGCCCTTCCTATCCACCCCTCGCCTGTCGTCGATGGCTCGCTACCCGGACAGCATCCTCACGGGCATCGCCCCGCTCGCAAAGCCGGATGGCGGCTTCGTACTGGTCCCTCGCGGTGAGGCCCTGGCGCGGTTGTTCAAGGGCATCCCGCATGGACGGGTTGCAATCACCGCGCCCTCGCTGCTCGCAAGAGCGGCCTTTCGGGCAAGCGCACGAAAGATTGCCGATCATGCCGCCGATGCGCTGCCGAATGCGGCGCCGCATCTGTCGAGCCGTGGTGGAGCGAGCATCGCTCAGATTGCTGCCCTGACGCTAATCGCGCTGGTTTTCTCCTATAGTAGCGTGGAAATCCCCAGCCTGACTTTCGCCATCGCGGCCGCGATCCTCAGCCCGCTGTTCTTCGGGATCATCGTGCTCCGCCTTGCATCCTCGCTGCTGCCCCACCCTGTGGCGCGAGACGATCATGCTACTCGCATCGAGGATGCGGCTCTGCCCGTCTACACGATCATCGTGGCGCTCTATCGCGAAGGCCGCGTCGCCCCACGCCTCATCGATGCGCTCAGGCGTCTCGACTATCCGGCCGCCAAGCTCGACATTAAGCTCGTGCTCGAAGCCGATGACCGGGAGACCATGACGGTCTTGCGCAGGACCCGCCTGCCGGGCTTCGTCGAAATCATCGTCGCGCCTCATGGCGAACCACGCACAAAACCTCGCGCGCTGAATATCGCGCTTCCTCTCGCACGCGGACATTTCACCGTCGTGTATGATGCGGAAGACGTGCCGGATGCGGCGCAACTGCGCTCCGCCGTTTCGGCTTTCGCGCGATGCCCGCGTGACATCGCCTGCCTTCAGGCGCGCCTGACCATCGATAACACGGACGATTCATGGCTGACGCGTTTGTTCACCATCGAATACGCGGCGTTGTTCGATGTGCTCAATCCCGGCCTTGCGGAGATCGGCAGTCCGATCCCGCTCGGCGGCACCTCCAACCATTTCCGCACGGCTGTTCTCAAGCGCATTCACGGCTGGGATGCCTGGAACGTGACGGAGGATGCTGATCTCGGTTTCAGGCTTTCGCGCTTCGGCTATCGCGTCGCCGATCTTCCCTCCTCTACCTTGGAGGAAGCGCCCATCACGCTCGGGGCCTGGATGCGGCAGCGCACGCGATGGATGAAAGGCTACATGCAAACCACCATCAGCCATTCGCGCAAACCGGCAATCGCGCTGAAGCAATTCGGGTTCTGGCGGTTCTGCTCCGCCATGATCCTGTCTGCCGGCGCGGTGCTCAGCGCGCTGGTTTACCCGTTCTGCACCGGGCTGTTTCTCATCTCGTGGCTCGTCACGCCAAGCTGGATTGCCGGAACGCGGTGGGAGGCGATCTGGTATTCAGGAAGCCTGACGCTGTTCATCTCAGGCGCGGCGGCCATGCTCATTCCCGCCTGCGTCGCGCTGCACCGGCGTCATTTGTGGCGTCTGCTGTTCTGGGTGCCCTTGCTGCCGCTCTATTACGCACTTGTGAGCGCTGCTGCCTGGAGAGGATTGTGGGAGCTCATCATCGCTCCTTTCCGCTGGAACAAGACGAGCCACGGCCATGCGCGCACATCGCGCGCGAGCCTGCCTCAGAAGCACCAGGCCAATGTGGCCGATACCATGTCGCTGAAGATTGCGCCGCCCTGATGCCACCAGAGCAGGCCACCGGTGGCCACGAGGCAAAGCACAGCCGCAGCGATAAGCGCAGCGCCTAGGCGGCGCTCACGGATGCCGGTTTGTTCAATGCCAGAGCTCATTTCAGGTCCGATCAATCTGCACAGAACTCTATCATAACGCGATCCGCATAAAAAACGAGGCGGCCAAGGCCGCCTCGCTGGTCAAGACTTCGGGAAAAGGATTTAGGCAGCGGCCTTCTTGGTCGGCCAGCCGAGCTCCACAAGACGGGCCTTGGCGAAATCGCGGATCTCATCCCGGATGCCTTCCGGCAGGGCCGTGAGCACCTTCTGCGTATCCGCGTGCAGCATGAGATCGGTCACGGCGTTGATGGTCTTCGCCTTTTTGATCTTCTGCTTCAACTCGTCCTCGACGCCCACATCGGCGGTCACCTCGACCCGGGTCTTCTCAACCTCGGTGCGCTCGGCCTCCGTGTGCTGCTCCGCATAGCCCGGACGGCTCTGCTTGAACTCATCCGCCTCTTCCTCGGAATAGACGAAGCCGTGAAGCTCGATGAGCTTGAGAATGACCCGGTCCTTCGCGCGCTTCTCGGCCATGGCATAGACATAAGCTGCCTGCTTGCCTGAAACGCGATAGTTCACACCGACGAGGGCCTCGCCAATGGACCATTCCACGCGTTCGCCCATGCGGCCCGTGACCTGGATCACGGCCTCGTCCCGCTCGGCGCGAATGATCATGGGCTCGTCGAAGGCAATCTTGGCCTGGGCAGCGATACGCTCCAGGGTCTTATGATAGATCACCGCCGTGCCCTGGACGCGCCAGACATTRCCGGCCATCGGCTCTTCGAATTTTGCAAGCACCTCAGCAATCTTCTTGTCGGTCGTGTTCATCATCAATCCTATCTTTCAATAGCCCGCAAAAATCGGTCTCGCGCTCTTGTCTCGGCCTCTCCCAGGCCGGCACGTTCGTTATTTGTTCTATAGCAGATTGCAGCTCCCGCGTCCATTTCCTGAGACCGGAAGGATCAAGAATACATGAGTAATAACAGGCGTTTAATCGGTGCGTTGTTTTGTCCCAATATGTGTATCTCCGGTCTGTAAACACAAACTCTCCCACTCCTGATTCGGAATTGACTTTGCTACCCATGTTCCATATTTGTTCTTGATTACTCTTATCGTTCGAGACGATAGTGGCAGCTGCCCTCGTCTTTCCCTTCACCCGAGACAAAGCTGGAGGCTCCGATGTCCGCGCAAGCGATCCTCGACTTGTCCGACAAGCGCTCGGACCGCCGCCCGGGATCACGCCGCTCGCAGAAGCGCGCCTCCACGCCGGTGACGCGCAATGCCCTCATCGCCGACTTCCTGGCGATCTGCGAACTCGATCCGGACATCGAGTCCCTGCGTGCTCCCGCCGATCCTGCCGAGTTCGAGATCGGCGAGAAGACCATCGAGCACATCGCCGATTTCGAAATCGTAAGAGACGGCCAGTCTCAGCTCGTCGATGTGCTGACTGACGATGATCTTCTCACGCACCCTTTACGTGCAGCAGCCATCCACGGCCTCACCTCGACGGACGGCCGGTTCTTCTCCATCGAGACAGCCGCCAGYGTCCGCGCTGAGCCGCGTATGTCGACGGTGCGACTCATCATGGCCTGCCGGYGCACGCCGGTGACGGCCGGAGACCGTGTGCGCATTCTCCATCAACTCGATGAAGTGGGCACCATGCGGCTCGTCGATTGCGCGGGCGGCGTCATGAACACGCAGGATGGCGTCGCCGCCGTTCTGGCGCTCGCCTGCGAGGGATTGATCGCTGTCGACATCAATCGCCCGATCCTGCCCGAAACCCAGGTGCGCCGACGCCGCCTACCCTTTACCGATCCATTCTCGTTCTAAGACTGCGCGTGCCGCTCCACGGCCTCGCTGAGGAGCGTGCGCACGATGGCGCGCACCGCATCGGGCGTGTTGTCCGCGCTGAACTTGGCCTCGATCTCATCCCGCACGATAGCGCCATCGCCGCTGCGCTTCAGTTCGGTGGAGGATTCCGCCTGGAGCAGCGTAACGAACGCGCTTTCGACCTCACGCGCCACCACGCCGCCATCGGCGGCTTCCACGAGCCGTCCCGTCAGATCGAAGACATTGCTCTCGAAGGGCAGAGCCTGCGCTTCCAGCTCGCCGCTTTCATCCAGGATCCAGGCACGCGGCACGTGATCCACCAGATCCACCGATTGGCGGTTGATGGTGCCCGGATTGAGCCAGCGCGTGCGCCCGGCCATCACTGATTTCTGCGTTTTGTGAATGTGCCCGTTGATCAGCACATCGCAGCCCTCCACCCCAAAGGGTGGCACGGCACCGGGATAGCCGCCATCGAAAGCGATGTCGTGATGCGTGAACCACGCCTGCCCGTCGATGCCGGAGAATGAACCGCGCGCATCGGTCGGGATCGCCTGCCCATAGGGCGTCATCCCGACGCCGAGGCGCTTCTCGCCGATCTGGAACTCCACCACCGGAGCGGAGGCGGCGACCACATCGACCACGTCGCACAACCCCAGCAGCGCCAGCGTGTCGCCATCGGTCAGTGTCATGTGCTGGATGTCGTGGTTGCCGACATTGACCAGCGGACGATGAGAAAACGCTTTCAGGATGCGGATGAGCTGGTTCTTCAGCGACTCATCGGGCTCCACGGGCCGGTCGAAGAGATCGCCCAGGATCACGGGCGCAAGCCCGCGCGCGTTGGCAATCGCCACGCAATGCTCGAGCTTGCCCAGCACGGCCTTCGGCCAGACGGTATCCTTGCGCCGCCCCGGACGCCTTGAGCCCACATGCGGATCACCGATCACGAGCAGGCCGTTGCAAGCGATCAGCGGAAGTCGATCTCCGGACAGGATCATGCGGTCAGCCGCTCCGACGGCAAGGACGAGTGAGAGGAATGGGCGTGATGATCGAGCAGGGTTTCGGCGCTCACAGGCGATCCGCAGGTCGGGCAAAGCCCGCCGGTCTCCTCCACGAGACGCGCCATCTCGGCCTGCACGGATTTCAAGCCCTCGTCGATCTGGGCCATGCGACCCTGCGCGATCAGCGTGGCGCTGCGAAGATCCCCGAGACGCTTCAATATGCTCTGCGAGCCGGTAGTGTTTTCAAGGACAGGAACTTCGCCGGGCAGGGCTTGCAGCGCGGCAAGCCGCCCCTTGCTCGAAGCCAGCGCCCTGCTCAGCTGAACGACCTGACGGCCGATACGCTCGCGTTCACGGGCGTGCTCGACGCGGCGTGACAGGCCTGTCATCTGCTCCGTACTCGGCAGGGCGGCCATGGCGGACACCTTCGCCTGAGACTTGCGTAGCTGCTTCGTCAGCAGCGTCAACTGAGCCGCGCGCTCCTGCATGCGCTGCAACTGCGCTGCCTGTTGCTTGATCGTGCCGACCTGACTGCGGATCGTGCTCAGCTTCTCCTTCAGAACGGAGATTTCCTCCAGGCCGGAGAGAGTTTCCTCGAGCGCGATCAACTCCCGCTCGCCGTTGCGCACCGTTGCGTTGTCGCGGGTGCAGCGCTCGCGGTGGATCATCAGCATATCGCGGATGTAGCTCGCCTCCTGCCCGATCGACAGAACCGCCGAACGGCGGGACGCGGTCTCGCCCAAGAGGAAAACAGGAAACTTCTGATGCGCGATATGCACATCGAGGTCCTCGACCTTGGTGATGCGTAGGAGATCGGCCACCCAATCCGGCACGTTGCGCCCACCGGTCTCGTAGCGCATGCCCTTCTCATCGACCACGGAACCATCCGCCTCGTGAAGCGACCAGATGTTCACAGGAGAGCGGCGCGGCTGGCGCGTGAAGCGCAACAGGCGCTTGCCCGCGACACCGATCTCCACCGTCGCGCTCTTCGCTCCTGCCCGCACCAGACTGTCACGCGCCTCGCCGTAGAACACGGCGCGCAATGCGCGGATGAAGGTGGACTTGCCGCGATTGTTCGGGCCGATCAGCGCATTCACGCCGGGGCCGAGATGCAGCGTGGCGTCATTATAAGCCTGCACGTTCACGAGACGGATATGGCGCAGGCCCGGCTGCGCATCGTCCCAGGCCGCGCTGCAATCGGCGGATTGCACATTCACCCCGGAGATCGGCTCTCCTGTGATGCGGGCAATGTGAAACTTGTCGGAGAATTGCGACAGATCGTGGTGGGATACGGCAAAGCACTGCACGCCGAGCCGCGCCGCGCCATCCTCCAGCACCTTGTAGAAGGAGGACACGCGCTCGGGCGCGATCCAGCAATCGGCTTCATCGAGCGCGAGGAACCGCGCGACATCGGCCTTCACCACCGCGATGAGCCGAAGCGCCATGCCGATGACATTGGTGAGCGCGCCGCCATTGTCCTCGAGCACGTCTTCCAACGTATCGTCCGGGCGGCGAACGCAAATGTCGAGCGAAGCCAGGCCGCGTTCCGTCGAGAGTTCTAGCGCCACCGGCTTCTCGCCGGGCAGGACCTCTTGCACGAGCGCAGTGAGCAGGGTTTCGAACGCGGCCAGGTTGCGCC
>NZ_JBFUMH010000178.1:0-10465 GCF_054049475.1 Microvirga sp. P5_D2
GCTAAGCTCCAGAGCAACCTCGTGGCAGGGTCCATCCTTCAGCGTCGCATCGAGAATGGCCGTGTCGGGCGTCCCGCTCCGGAGCCATTCCAGGGCAGCGTCACAGGTGGTGAAGGGGCCTACCACTTCATAGCCTGCATCCTGCAAATCATCCTGGAGATTCAGCGCAATCAGGGCCTCATCCTCCAGGATGAGGACAAGCGGTCTTCCGTTAGCCTGTTTGGTCATCCGATAAGCCTTCGCCCATCCATCTTGAATCTATCCTGAACATGGGAGCTTGACGATTACTTATATTACGTTAGCCGCCCTCCCCCGGACCTGCCCACCGATGGTGCGGAAGCTGACGGTGGTCCAGGGTGGGAAGGACTGAGACGTATATCTCCTCCGAACCGCGCTTCTGAAGCTGTCCGCGCCCGCCTGCTGGGAATGGCATACAGGTCATTTGGCGTCAGTCAGGTCGGCTTTGTTGCACAGGAAATCGCGGCTACACTGCCGCCGAATGGTTGTGGCCCACATCGCCTTTTCGGACAATCTTCGGAATCCCGGCTGTTTGGGCGCTCAGCTGTTGTCGGCAAAGGCTCTGCCACGCCGGTGTTTGCAGGATCATGTAATGCAGCCCGAGACCCGCTATGCGAGAAGTGGCGATCTTCACGTTGCCTATCAGGTTTTTGGCGCGGGCTCCGTCGATCTCGTGCTCGTGCCTGGGTTCATCTCGAACGTGGAGGAGACTTGGGACAATCCGAGCGCAGGACGCTGGCTGGAGCGGCTCGGTCGATTTGCCCGTGTGATCGTGTTCGATAAGCGCGGGACAGGGCTTTCGGACCGGGCGGCGTCCGTGCCGACCCTCGACGAGCGAATGGATGATGCCAGAGCCGTGATGGACGCGGCTCAGTCCGAGTGTGCAGTTCTGCTTGGCATCTCAGAAGGAGGTTCGCTTGCCACTGTTTTCGCGGCGAGTCATCCAGACCGCTGCGCCTCCCTGATTCTCTATGGCGCATTCGCGAAGTTCTCTGACTGGTATCCGACTGAAGAGAAGCTGGCTGCGTTCTATCGCTACGTCGAGGAGAAATGGGGCACTGGGGAGAGCGCATGGAAATATGCTCCGTCTATGGCTGACGACGCGGGATTTAAGAAGATTTGGGCTCGCCACGAGCGCGTGGGCGCAACGCCTGCTTCCGCCAAAGCCCTCATGAGGATGAACCAGGAGATCGACATTTCCAGTGTGTTGAGCGCGATCCGCGTTCCGACGCTCGTGATCCATCGGACCGAGGACGCCGCAGTGAGTATCGAGGCGGGCCGCTACTTGGCCCAGCACATCCCCGGTGCGCGTCTGGCGGAATTCGTCGGGGCGGATCACCTCCCGTATATTGGCGAGACCGCAGACGACATCGCCGATGAGATCCAAGAATTCGTGACTGGTTCCCGGCCCGATGTAGAGCCGGATCGCATTCTTGCTACAGTGTTGCTAACGGATATCGTGGATTCAACCAAGCAAGCATCGGACCTTGGTGATCGCCGCTGGCGTAGACTGCTGGACCAGCACGATGACCTCGTGCGCCAGGAAATCTCCCGATTTCGAGGGCGGGAAGTGAAGTCACTTGGCGATGGATTTCTTGCTACATTCGACGGGCCTGCGCGGGCAGTTCGGTGCGCGGCGGCTATCATCGGCGGGGCGCACTCCCTTGGCTTGCAAATCCGCTGTGGCCTGCACACTGGTGAGATCGAGTTAAAGGGCCAGGACATTGCCGGAATTGCGGTTCACATCGCAGCCCGTATCGCGGCCCAAGCTCAGGGTGATCAGGTGCTTGTGTCGAGCACAGTCCGCGACCTTGTTGCGGGCTCCGGACTCCGCTTTGTTGACGAGGGCGCTCGTTCCTTAAAGGGGATTTTCGACGAGGTTCGGGTGTTCTCCATTGCCCCGAACGATGGGCAGAGTGCCGGAAGCATTTGAGTAGACTGAGATCACCATGGCAAAGAACCCTTGGATGTGCCTCTGGTTGAGTGGGGCGAACACCTGGGCAGGTGCTGCCCGTGGTTTCTGGACCGCAGAGATGCACCGTCAGCAGAAAGCTATGCTGAACGAGATGACACGGCCAACAGTCCGACTTGCCAGCAAAACCCAGTCAGCCAAGAAAGCTTCGACGGGTGCGAGGCGGAAGTCTCAACGCTGATCCAGAGTTGGGCTCATTTCTGAACGTCCGCAGCCTCAGCCCCCTTCTTGCCCTCAACCAAACGATTCACGAGATCCTCCGGCCCAACGGTCATGCGTGAGAACTTCTTCAACCCGTTTTCCTCGACCCCATAGTCAACAAGCCCTGGACCGACCTCGACGATGATTAATAGGGCATTCGCGCGGACGTACACGACAGTACCCCGACGCCCGTCTGGTAGATCAATTCCGTCGAGTTCCTGCATTGGAAACTCGCCTCGGGTGTCGCGCAGCCACTGATGCGGTGCCGCTGTCTGTCCAGACAACAGCATGACCCTATGCCGGGCACGGGCTTATAGATTTCGGGTTACCAGCCGCCTTCCCTCGGACCTCCCTCCAACGAGACGCAAGGTCACGCTGATCAAGGCGAGCAAAGATAAAGCGACGATTCCAGCCTGACTGTTCTCTGGTTGTCGTCCTGGCATATCAAATCCGCTGGTTAATTTCCCGCAGCTACCAGAACGAAACCCCGCGTCCGATTTTCATTGTCTGAATCGGGTGTGTTCATGGCCGCGTAGAGTTCATCGGCTCTCACCCAAACTGGCGGATATTTGTATCGCGAGACATCAAGGACGAGAAAGCGATCTGTTTCCGCATCGTAGGCTGCCAAGGGTGAAATGTGTCCTCCACGCTCCTGCCCTATCGCCCGTCGCAGGTAGTTTACGATCACATACTGGTTGGGCGTGTTGAGGGCTTCGGTCGCAAGCTTTCGGAACGCGTCCAGACTGGTGTCGGCGGCATGGCGCACATCAGCTTTGATTGAGTAAGCAGTGAGCAGCTTCCCGATCTGGTCGAGCGTCATTCCGATCTTTGCCAGGACCTCCTTCGGCAAAACCTTCTCAGTGTCGTTGTTAAGGAGGTTGTCTTGTGTGAAGGTCTTGAACGGCTCGAACTCCGGTGTGATCGGGGCCGAGACGCCGAGGGCGTTGAGAACCATGACGAGGCTCGCGACCCCACAGTAGGCTTGGTTCTTCTGCGTTACGAACTGAATGCTGAGTGGCCAATACGCCCGATTCGCCTCGCTCTCCAGCAGCAGGTGGGCACCCTGCTCGCTGTTCAGGCTGATCAGAGGCTCTGGCAGCGGCAGTGTCTCGGCGGAAAGGTGCCCTGTGGCCAAGCACAGGCTGAGCAGAACATGCCGCGAACAACATCGCAGTCCGTAATAGCGTCTGTCTCATTAGTTTGTGCCGGCGAGAGCCTAGGCCGGTGTTCCTCGATCCAGATTACCGTGCGCACTATGATTGTACCAGATCGGCCTTTACTGGAGATCAGCAACTCTCGCCTGCGACGAGATGAATAGGATCACAAACGCCCGCGCGCGCAGAAGTATCCGGATGAAGCGCTCGGCCTTGCCACTGGTGTCGTGCGGGTATGGCGGATCCCGAGCAGCCGCAGCGCCTTGCGGAAGAGCCGCGCGACAGAGCCTCCTCAGGTATCGGTCATCACTCGCTCAACTTGGATGCCGCAGACTCTAAATCAGCGGAGAGTCCGCACCAAGAAGGCCGTGATCGCGGCGGCTCTCATCGGGCGTCTTCTCGACATAGGCCAGTCAGGTGGCGTCATCGATGGCCCCATGAAAGCAATCGTACCTCGCGCCGGCATTGGAACGACTCTCACGCGCACTCCACTTGAGGATGCTTTTTGGCCTGCAGTGTCCTGCAAACCCCGAAACCGCATCGCCAGGTTATTTCCTCTTTGCTCAGCGTTCTGGTGCAGCCTTAGTCATCACCAATTCGTGATGAGACTGCGGCATTTTGTCGGATAAATTTATTTACCCACAGGAGCGTCGCAGCCCATCTTGGCACACAGTCGACTACAGGGCCATCGGACTAATCGGCTCCTCGCCGCTCTGGAGCCCGCAGACTTTGCCACGCTGGAACCACACCTTGAGATCGTGGACTTGCCGCGCGGCGCTGTACTTTACGAGGCTGGCGATATCATTCGATATACCTACTTCCCGCACGATGTCATCATCTCCCTTGTGGAAGTCATGGAGGACGGACGTGTGGTGGAAGTGGCGCTGTTCGGGCGGGAGGGGCTAGTAGGTCTTCTGAGCGCCTTCATCAGCCGTGAAGCCCTCGGACGCTATGTGGTGTTAGTGTCGGGCACTGCCTCACGAATTCCGATTGAGCAGATGCTCAGGACCCTCGTATTGCGCTCTCGGATGCGGCGGCTGCTGGCCGCTTTCAACGAGGCATTGCTCGCCCAAGTGCTTCACACCGCAGCCTGTAATGCTCTTCACCCGGTCGAGGCCCGGTGCTGCCGCTGGCTTCTCAACACCCATGACCGGATGGATCAGGATACTTTGCCGTTGACCCATGAAAAACTGGCCGAAATGCTTGGGGTCCAACGCTCCACGGTCAGTACCACTTTGCGTGCCCTTCAAACCGCCGGCCTGATTGAACAACACCGCGGCGGCATCGTCGTAACCGACCGCGCTGGTCTGGAACAGGCCACCTGCGAGTGCTACCACAAAATCCGCCTCCGCGTTGAGAAGGTGCTCCCCGGTACCTATGAGCCATCCTGATCCGACGGCCAGCTGTACCTACCGCCTGATCTCAGCTCGGAAATGGTTTGCCATCGTGCATGTAACGGCGAGCGGTGGCGCCTCTAGTGGATGATGGCGCGTTCCTATACCCCGACCATCGCTCATGCCATAAGGAATCCGGCCTACACCGAATGGCAAGCGAACGTCTTTTCATCAAGACCAACGAGCTTCCCACGGAACTGGACGATCTCAGCCATGGTGTTGGTCGAAAGCTTGTATCCGAGATAGCAGTTCGGATTGATGCGGCGGAAGCCCTGTCATCGCGGGTGTGAACGGACGGTTCAGAGGAGCCGATCTCTGCCCCTTCTGACCGGGGCGGGCGTCGACCACGTTGCAAGGCCATAGCCTGTTGAGCCGAAACACGGGCGCGCGTCCTTGAAGCTGTTTCAGATAGATGCGCCTTAGCGAAGTCGAGTTTTCGGCCTAACAGCGAGGAGCATCAATGGTTGCTCCGGTGGTACGGGAGGGCAGTCGATGAACAGCGCAGAACTAGAAGCAGCAAGCCCTTTCGGGAAGGTTGCCGCCTCTGCGACAACCTTTCAGACTAAGGTCGAACACCATCCACAGCGCTCTGAGTCACCTATCAAATGGCCGCATCCATTTCACCCATCACCATGACGCGCTCAATGGACAGGACGGTTGCGCCGAGTTCTTGAACGGATAAGCTCATTGGAGCAAGAACATATCCTTGGCGGGACATCCGGCATGAAATCATTCGACACTATCGTGATCGGTATTGGCGGCATGGGCTCTGCTGCCCTCTGGCACTTGGCTCGCCGTGGCCAAAAGGTGCTGGGCATCGAACGTTTTGATCTCGGGCACGGCATGGGCTCTTCACATGGGCTGAACCGCATCATCCGTCTCGCCTATTTCGAGCACCCCAACTATGTGCCCCTCCTCCGGCGCGCCTACGAGCTATGGCGGGAAGCCGAGCAGCTAACGAAAGAGCAACTCCTCTTTGTCACCGGTGGAATCGATGCGGGCGCGGAAGACAGCCGGATCGTTCAGGGTGCGTTGACGGCGTGCCGGGAGCATGAGCTCCCCCACGAAGTGCTGACGGCGCGTGCAACCCAGCAGCGGTTCCCCGGCTATAGGCTTCCCGACAATTATGCCGTCGTGTATCAGCCGGATGCTGGATTTGTAGCATCGGAACGCGCCATCCTCGCGCACGCCTCCCTTGCCGTTGCAGCAGGAGCGGAGATCCACGCCCGTGAGAAAGTCGTTGCCATCGAGCCTGCGAATGGACGGGTCGTCGTCGCAACGGATCGGAACCGATACGAGGCCGGGAAGATCGTGGTTTCGACGGGAGGGTGGATTTCCGATCTCATTCCCGCACTGAAGACCAAGGCTGTGCCGGAACGACAGGTTCTGGGCTGGTTCCTGCCGCAGAAGCCAGACCTCTTCAGGCCGGAGATTTTCCCGGTTTCGAACATCCTGAGCGAGGTCGGCCACTTCTACCAATTTCCGACCTGGGGCATCCCCGGCTTTAAGATTGGGCTGTATCACCATTTCCATGAAACCGGCCACGCGGACGAACTCTCCCGTGAGCCAACGCCCGCCGACGAGGAGGCTCTTCGGAAGGGGATCAGGCACATGTTCCCGGATGCCGATGGGCCAACGCTGCGGCTCGCAGCCTGCCTGTTCACCAACACTCCGGACGAGCACTTCGTGATCGACACCCTTCCGGGAGCACCCGAGGTCGTCGTCGCATCTCCCTGCTCTGGGCATGGCTTCAAGTTCGCCACTGTGGTCGGGGAGGCATTGGCCGATCTTGCCACAAACGGAAGCAGCAAACTCGATCTCTCGTTGTTCAATATGAAACGGCTTGAGGAGGATGAAACGGCTTGATCGTGTTGGGACGAAGGTGCTCAGCTAAGGATTGCCGCTTGTCCATTTCTCGGGCCCATCGGCGGTCGTGTGGCAACAACCACCTTCAGACTTTCGGACGGGATGAATAGCGTCTCAGATTTCACAGCCAGGCTTTGCCCGGCCTCCATTGACAGCGGCGCGCCTGTAAGTAATGTTCCCTTTTGGTTCTTCATGGCAGGGCTCGTCGCCGCGCTTCGAGCTGTGGATCGCAATCGGACTGCATGACGGCTATGACGGCTCAATCGGCATCGCGCACGCTTTTCTTCTTCGAGAAGCCCTCGGCCATGCGCCAGCTGCAGCGGTTCTTCAAATCGCCGACGACCATCTGCGTCTCCGCCGAGGGGCACCTCCTCTCTGCGGAGGAGCCCGGCCATGTGCGGGAGGAATGGAAGCCATGGCGCTTTGATACCCTCCCCATCGTGCTTGAGCGTATCCCGGTCACTTACGGCACCAATCGCTCCGGTCAGTCGCACAAGCCCAAGATCGAAGCGATCAGGCAGGCCCTCCAGGGTGTCGAGCGCGTCATCATCGCCACCGATCCGGGCCGGGAAGGCTCGATGATCGCGTGGGAGGTGCTTGAACATCTCGGCTATCGGGGTCGGGTGGACCGGTTGAAGCTCGGCGCTCTCGACGAGATCTCGATCAGACGCGCCTTTGCCGCAATGGCCAAAGAGCCGGCCTCGGGTGAGCGGGACTACGCGGCTTATCTTGAGGCCTTGTGTCGCCAATATGAGGATTATCATCTCGGCCTCAACGGCACCCGCGCCATTTCCCTGCGGTTGCGACCGCCTGCATTCCGGGAGCCCTGGCGCTTTGGCGGCGTGCAGACGCCAACACTTGCGATCTTAGCGGACCTGGAAAAGCGCATCCGCGACTTCATCCCGCAGGATTATTACAGGATTGCTCTGGCCGTCACGATAAACAGCGGCGCCGAGATCACTCTTTGGCATGCCCCGAAGGACAAGATCCTCGACAAACAGGTTGCCGAGACGATCCGGCAGGCGGCCGCTTCCTGGTCAGGTCCCCTTGGGGTCGCGCAGAAGGATGTGCGCCGCTCGCCCCCTCGCCTGTTCTCCAAAGACACCCTCGCCCGCCGCTGCGCCAAGCGGTTCGGATGGGATCCGCCGCATACGGCCAAACTGGCACAGGATCTCTACGACCAAGGATACCTGACCTATCCCCGCACCGAGTCCGAGCATCTGCCCGAAAGCCAGACCGGTGATGCCAGCGTGGTGATCGGCAGCGTCGTTGAGATCTTGCCCGATCTCGCGAGCCTCGTGCCAACCGCGGATGACCTCGTCATCCGCAAGGGCACCAAGGGCCACTACGTGAAGGACCCGGGCGAGCATCATGCCATTGTGCCGCTGCGAAAGGTGCCCCAGCCTGGAAGCATCAGCGCAGATCATCTTCGCCTCTGGGAGTTGGTCGCCAAGAGCTTCCTGGCGGCCCACCTGCCGGACGGCATCGACGCGCGGACCACGGTCACTGCCCAGGTGGCGACACCGCTTGGGCCAAAGCGGTTCTCGATCAGCGGCAGCGTGATCAAATCCCCCGGCTGGCGTGCCATCTACGGCGCGGAGGCTGACGAGGACAATGAAGCTGTTCCAGGCAAGGCCAAGCCGGACGATGAGCCCACGACAGGACGCCTGGCGCCGATCTTGGACAACGAGCCCGGGACAGCAACGGGGGCCCGGATCGAGACGGCCAAGACCGAGGCGCCGCGTCGGATCACCCGCGGCGAGTTGCCGGTGGTGATGGGCCGCCTCGTCGATCAGGTCGAAGACCCGGTGCTTAAGGCTGCACTGGAGAATCCGGCAAATCCCAATGAGCCCAAGGGCCTCGGGACCGCGGCAACCCGGGACACGATCCTGCCGAAGCTCCAGAAGAGCCAATATGTCGAACTCCTCAGGGGCAAAGACCCGCCGATTCAGGTGACGGAGGTCGGGCTTGCGTTCATTTCCGCCGTCCGGCGTGTCTTTCCCTCCTACGGTGACCCGGTTGGCCGCGCGATGTTCGAGGCTGATCTGGCTGAGATCGGGCGCGCCTCGACACGAGCCGAGGCGATGGGCAGAGCCAAGGTTTATCAGGAGCGGACCCGCACGCGGGTCAAAGAACTGATCGAGACGATTGGGCAATCGGGCGCTGTGGTTCTTGATCCGAAGCATCTTCCGACGCCTTCGACAGGGGATGGGAAGCCCCCAACAAAGGCGATGATTGCCTTCGCGACATCGATTGCCGCGCAGCGTGGCTTGAAGCTGCCCCGCGGGCTCAAAAGCAATAGCGCGACCTGCCGGGCCTTCCTGGACCAGCACGCGCCACCACGTTCGCCTGAGGCGGGAAAGCCGGCACCGCAGACGGGCCCTCGCCCTCCAAGCGAGGCGATGGTGCGCTTTGCCCGGTCGCTCGCGGAGCAGCAAGGAATCGAGTGCCCACCAGCAGTGCTCGCCGGTTTTGCGGCTTGCCGAGCCTTTCTCGACGAGCATTCACGAAACACGCCGCACACTCGGCCTCAGCAGCCGGCAGTCGCTTCAAGGAGCCACCGACCGGCTGCCTCGACTGGAAGTAGCCCAAACAGGCCTGCAAGGAAGTCTCTGCCGGCAGGAGCCAAAGCTCCTCATCCACGCACACGGCGAAATGCTGGAGGTCTCGGCATAGACGAATAGCCTCAAGCGGCCTGCGCAGACGTGCCGACCTGTTCCAGTGCAGGAGCCGGGCTTGCCGGGCCGCGCTTCGACTCCTCACACATCTATCAGGCGTTCGCCGTCCAAACCGCGTGCCGAAGCCTTGAGGCTGATGCGAGAACTCCCATAGGTTCAGTTACATTTATGTCTGAACGCTCACAAGCCCAGGAGGTTTTAGCCAAGGAGCCCGGGAAAGCAGTCTCCGCGGCTTGCGGTTTACTGCGTCACTCTCTTCGCTGGTTGTTGCCGCTCTTCAGCTGCCGGCTCTTCTCCTGCGGAACCGGAGGTTTCGCAGGAGCCTTTCAGCATGCCCGAGCTCTCAAGAGAGCGGGACAGGGCAAAAACGACCTCGTGAGCCTTGGACTGGTGGGATACGTCGGTGACCTGTTTGGCCTGATCCAGCATATCGAGGACCGCTTCAACCTGCGGACTCGAGCACGGCATCGCCGGAAGCGCAGGCAGACCATTGAGCGCAAGATGGCGCCACTCGTAAGCATATTCTCCGGTCACTTCAGGCCCGAACCAAGCTGCCGGGCGAAAGGCTTCTGCCTCCTGCTCGTCGCGAAACGCGACCGTGATGATGTCACATCTGTCGGGGTATATCACACGATCAAGCAGCATCTCCTGGCTGCCAGTGCTTTGGTCAGGCAGATAAACCCGCGTATAGGAGATCTGCCCGACGGAAAGCGCGAACAGCGCCTCGCCATGGATCTGCGGGACCAGGGCTGGTTCTTCGACCGTCTCTCCCGATGGCCCAAGGACCGGGATGACGAGGTAGCACTGATCCGCCTCCGACCGGACAAACTGGTTCCGACCAGGCTGAGCCGACAGATATCCCTCGATGATCTGCCGATCAAAGCCGCGTTCTCTGACGATAAGGCGAGCCAGCGAGGGATCAAGAAGAAAACGGCGTGCAGTTTTCATGGTTAGACCCTTCTGAAACAGGATGAGAATTGTCAGCCTGGAGTTGTTTAGAAGTCGTAAACCGAAGCGCTGCCCCGACGAGGGGGCTATCGACAGCCAACCCTGGTTCATGAAAAAGGCCCCGGAGTGTCCTCCGGGGCCCTCTTTGCTGAGTGCTGTGTGGGTGGACTTAGAAGTCCATGCCGCCCATGCCACCCATGYCGCCGCCGGGCATGGCCGGAGCGCCGCTTTCGC
>NZ_JBFUMH010000179.1:0-10395 GCF_054049475.1 Microvirga sp. P5_D2
GTCATCAACCGCTTCGGCCTCAACAGCGATGGCCTGGATGTTGCGCGCGAACGCCTGATCCGTCGCCAGGGTCGGCCCGGTATCGTCGGCGTCAACATCGGGGCCAACAAGGAATCGACGGACCGCGTCGCCGATTACATCACCTGCGTCAGTGCCCTGTGCGGTCTCGTGGATTTTCTCACGATCAACGTGTCCTCGCCCAACACGCCGGGCTTACGCGACCTGCAGGGCGAAGCCTTTCTCGACGATCTGCTCGCCCGCAGCATCGAGGCGCGGGACAAGGCGGATCAAGGTCGGAGGAAGACGACTATCCTGCTCAAGATTGCGCCCGATATTTCGCTCGACACGCTCGATGCCATCGTCGCCACCGCGCTCAAGCGCGGCATCGATGGGCTGACCGTGTCGAACACAACCGTCGCCCGTCCCGACAGCCTCAAGGAAAAGGCGCTTGCGTCGGAAACAGGCGGCCTTTCGGGAAAGCCCCTTTTCGTGCCCTCCACGAAGCTGCTCGCGGAAGCCTTCCAGCGGGTGGAGCGCAAGATCCCGCTCATCGGCGTCGGCGGCGTGGATTCGGCCGATGCCGCCTGGGCGAAGATCCGCGCGGGGGCCAGCCTGGTGCAGCTCTATTCCGCCATGGTCTACAAGGGGCCAAGCCTAGTCGGCGACATCAAGCGCGGGCTCGTGCAGAAGGTCGAGCAGCAGAAGACCTCGCTCGCGCAAGTCATTGGACGCGATGCTTCCGCTATCGCGCAGGGGCGGTTCTAAGCGGCCACTGACTTCAGGCTGGCGAAGGTCCTTCGCGCCAGCATGGGGTAGAGCAATGCCTGGCCGATGCCGCGTGCACCCAGGAAGATCAGGAGCGCAATCCACAAAGCCGTGTTGCCGACGTCTCCTGCCAGCAGCAGGACGGCGGCATAGGCCACGAATGCAATCAGCATGAGGTTGCGCATGGCCTCGGTCCATGTCGCGCCCGTGTAGATGCCATCGAAGGCAAAGGCAGCGGCGCCGATGAAGGGCGTCAGGGCGGCGAAGACCAGATACTCGCGCGCGAAGCCGCGCACATCCGGGTTCGTGGACACGAAGTCGATGAAGTATCCTCCTCCGACAAGGAAGATCGCCGAGACGGCGAGGCCGAAGCCGAGGCTCCAGCCGACGCTCAGATGAATGGCGCGGCGGAAGCTGCGCTCATCGCGCGCGCCGATGCATTGCCCGCACAGGGTTTCGGCGGCGGTCGCGAACCCATCGAGGAAATAGCCGCCGATCAGGAACATGTTGTAGAGCACCGCATTGGCGGCGAGCGTCACGTCGCCTGCGCGCGCGCCGAGTGCGCTGAAGATCGAGAAGGCCAGGATCAGCGCCACGTTGCGGATCATGATGTCCCGGTTCATGGCAAGCGTCTGCATGATCGCCGCGCGGCTCAAAACCTCATGCCATGTGACGGCGAGCGGATTCGAGCCGAGCCGCCGCAGCACGAGAATGCCGAGGCCCACGCCCAGAACCTCCGCAATCGCCGTACCGATGGCCGCGCCTGCGATGCCGAGTTCGAACACCAGGACGAGGCCTGCCGTGAGTACGATATTGGCGATGTTGATCRCCACTTGCAGGAGGAGCCCGAGATCCGTGCGTCCGCGTCCAAGCGTCGAGCCGAGGATCACATAATTGGCGAGCGTGAAGGGTGCGGCCCAGATGCGGATGAAGAAATAGGTGGAGAGCGCATCCGTCACGGCTGGGCTTGCGCCTGCCATCGGAAAGGCAACCGCCGCGATGGGCCATTGCAGCAGGATCAGGAGGAGGCCCGTGACGCCCGCCACCAGAAAGGCGCGGGCAAGCGTCAGGTCGACCTCATGCGACTTGCCGGCGCCGGTGGCCTGGGCGGTTAGGCCGGCTGTCGCCATGCGCAGCGAGCCGAAGCTCCAGAACACGAAATCGAAAATCACGGCGCCAAGGGCCACCGCGCCGAGCAAGTGCGCTTCCCCCAGCCGCCCGATCACCGTCGCGTCCACGAGGCCCAGCAGGGGCGTCGTCACGTGCGACAGGGTCATCGGCAGGGCGAGGGCCAGCATGCGCCAATGCGAGACGTCGATGCGGCGGGAAACGACAGCGCCGTGCATGGGAAACGATCAGTTCCGCCCGAAGAACCGGGAGATCAGCCAGAGCGGCACCACGATCACCGCGCCGTAGAGTACCCACATGCCGACCTTCTGCACGGTCTCGAGGCTGAGATCCAGGACGGAGCCGATCCATTCGAACAGGCCCTCGATCAGCCGGAAGGGGGTGATGTCGAGGAAGGCCATGAACGCACCGACGAGGAGCGACAGGAAGATGAGCTTCACCAGGACGGAGCCGGGCGAGCCACCGAGAAGCCGGGTCAGGTTGGACATATCCTCAATCTCGTCAGAAAGCGTAACTGGACCTGCGCAAGTGCGTGTGCTTCATCGCAAGGCTCGGCGTCGAACGCAACCACCTTGAGTTTCTCAATGCTTGATCCCGCTCTCTTCGATCCCTCCGCCATCAGTGACGAAATCCGCGCCCAGAATGCCGATATCGTGGCGAAGCTCTCAGCCCTGCCGGACCCGATGTCCGTTCCACCGGCTCTCGTGCGGGAGCGCCGGAAGCAGGGTCTCGGGCCATTCCCGCTGATGCCCTTGAGCCCGAAGGCCAAGGTGATCGAGATCGACGGGCCAGCTGGGCCTATCCCCTTGCGGATCATCGCGCCTGAGAACCCGCGCGGTGTCTATCTTCACATCCATGGCGGCGGCTGGACCTGGGGTACGGCGGACGAGCAGGATCCCTGGCTCGACCGGCTGGCCGATCGCTGCGGCCTTGCGGTCGTATCCGTGGAATATCGCCTTGCCCCCGAGAACCCGTATCCGGCGGCTCCGGACGATTGCGAGGCGGCGGCGCTCTGGGTGATCCGGGAGGCCGAGAGCCGGTTCGGGACCTCGCGCCTGTTCATCGGCGGTGAATCAGCCGGTGCGCATCTCTCCGCCGTCACAATCCTGCGCCTGCGCGACAGGCATGGCCTGAAACCCTTCCGGGGCGCGAACCTTTTCGCGGGGTGCTATGACCTCAATCTCAGCCCAAGCGTGCGCCATTGGGGGCCTGAGCGGCTGATCCTCAACACCAGCGATGTGCAAGCTTTCGCCAATAACTTCGTCGGCCATGCCGGCGACCGGACCAATCCCGATATCTCGCCGCTTTATGCGGACCTCAAAGGCCTRCCGCCGACCCTTTTCTCGGTCGGCACGAAGGACATGCTCCTCGACGACACGCTCTTCATGGCGTCTCGCTATGCTGCCGCCGGCAACCGGACCGAACTCGCGATCTGGCCGGGCGGATGCCACGTGTTCATCCGCTTCGACAGCGCGCTGTCCGAGCAAGCGCTGTTGCGGATCGATGATTTCGTTGAGGGGCTTTAGTCCGCCCCGGCCGGGGAGGGGCGCTGAGTCACGCCGATCTTCGAGGCCGCGATGACGGCCTGGGTGCGGCTGTCGACGCCGAGCTTGTCGAGAATGGCGGAAACGTGGGCCTTCACGGTCGCTTCCGACACACCGAGTTCGTAGGCGATCTGCTTGTTGAGCAGGCCTTCCGAGAGCATGGTCAGCACACGCACCTGCTGGGGCGTCAGGGTACCGAGACGGCGGACGAGATCGGCGGTTTCCACGTCTTCCGCCGCGGACAGGTCCACATCCGGCGGTGTCCAGGTATCGCCGGCGAGAACCGCCTGGATGGCGCCGCCGATGCTGTCGATGTCGATGGATTTGGGGATGAAGCCGGAGGCGCCGAAATCCATGGCGCGGCGGATCACCTGGGGCTCTTCCGTCGCCGAGACGATGACCACGGGCAGCTCGGGGTATTGCGCCCGCAGCGACATCAGGCCGGAAAAGCCCTGCACGCCCGGCATCGTCAGGTCGAGGAGGATCAGGTCGACATCACGCTCCTGGCCCAGCGAGGCGTTCAGGTCGTCCATGCCGCTTGCCTCGACCATGCGGGCCTGCGGCATCATGGAGGCGATGGCCTGCCTGAGCGCGCCACGGAACAGCGGATGGTCGTCGGCAATGATGATCGTGGTGGTTTGACTTTGCACGTTTGTCTTCTCCCACGAGGGCGTCGGTGAGGCTTAGCCGGTTCCCAGGTGAAATAGCAAGGCGGCAACGAAAAAGCACGGCGATTCTACTGGAAAGTGCAGGGGGAAAGCCAAGGGTTTCATCTAAGCATGTGGATTACGCCCCGATGAGGTGGAAAACCAGATCGCGGGTATGGGGCCTGTCCCGGTGCTCGACGAGGTAGATGCCCTGCCAGGAGCCCAGCACCATCTGGCCCTCCATGACCGGAATGCTCAGGGAAACGCCGGATAAGGCCGTCCTGATATGGGCGGGCATGTCGTCCGGCCCCTCGGCGGTGTGGACATAACCCGCCTCCCGGGGAGCCAGCCGGTCGAGGGCGGTCAGCAGGTCCTGGCGCACCTCGGGGTCCGCATTCTCCTGGATCATCAGGGAGGCCGAGGTGTGGCGGCAGAAGATGGTCAGCAGGCCATGCAGGACGCCGGTGCCGAAGACCCAGCGGGAGACGGCCTCCGTGATCTCGGTGAAGCCTGGCCCTTCGGTTTCCACGATCAGCCGGCCATGAACCTGCTGGGTCACGCTGCCTTCGGAAAGGGTTTCCACATTCAGCATGGTCRGTCTCCTAACCCTTCTGGGCCTTCAGGGGATGAACCTCCTGCTCACCCCGCTCAAGTATTTTTTCCAGGGTCTCGATCCGGTCGGCCTCCGCCGCCGGCTTGTCCCAGCGGATGCGGTTGATCCGGGGAAAACGCATGGCCACGCCGGATTTGTGCCGGGTCGAGCGTTGCAGGCCCTCGAAAGCTACTTCCAGCACGAGTCCGCGATCCTTGCCGTATTCCACCTCCCGTACCGGGCCGAAGCGCTTGACCGTGTGGTTGCGGACAAATCGGTCGAGCTTCAACAGTTCCTCGTCGGTAAATCCGTGATAGGCCTTGCCCACGGGCACCAGCTCCTCGCCGCCTGGCCCGTCGCGCCAGACGCCGAAAGTGTAGTCGGAGTAATAGGACGAGCGCTTTCCGTGGCCGCGCTGGCCATACATCATCACCGCATCGACCAGATAGGGATCGCGCTTCCACTTGTACCAGTAGCCCTTGGGCCGACCGGGAAGATAGGGGCTGTTCGCCCGCTTCACCATGCAGCCCTCGATGGCGTCCGCATCCAGGCCCGCTCCCACGGATGCAGGGTCGGCCCGCGCGGCGGCGAGGTCCTCCCAAGTGGAGAAAGGCACCATAGGCGAGAGGTCGATGCGCGGATCGTCCAGGCGGGCGACCAGTGCCTCCAAGCGCTTTCGCCGTTCGGCGAAAGGCAGGTCGCGCAAATCCTCGCCGCCCTCCGTGAGAATGTCGTAGACCCGCAGATGCGCCGGAAATTCCGCGATGAGCTTAGGGTTTACGGCCTTCCTGTTCAGGCGCTGCTGAAGCACATTGAATGTCTGGACCCGGCCCTCGCGCACGATCAGCAATTCCCCATCGATGGACCCGTCGAAGGTGAGCGCCTCCACGAGATCGGGGAACGCGCCGGAGACGTCCTCTCCCGTGCGGGAATAGATGCGCCGCACCGGGCGGCCGTCGCTCGCATGGCCTGAGACCGCCTGGAGGCGGATGCCGTCCCATTTCCATTCGGCCAGGAATTCGGAAGCCTCGAGCTTCGGGAAATCCTCGTCTTCCAGCGGATGCGAGAGCATCGGCGGGCGGAACGGGGCGGGATTGCTGGTTTCGGGCTTCTGCCCCTTGCCCTCGACCCAGGCGAACAACTCTTCATAGGGTGGCTCCAGCCCGTGCCAGATCAGCTCGACCTCGTCGGCCTCGAACCCGCCGAGTTGCGCTACCGCCGTCTTGGCGAGCCGGGCGGAGACGCCGACGCGCAATTCCCGCGTGATGAGCTTGAGCAGTGCCCAGCGCCCAGTCTCGTCGAGCGCATCGAGCCAGCCCGCGACTTTGCCGGGCAGATCGCTCTTGCCCGTGGTCGCCAAGGTCTCGACGACTTCTGTGAGGCTGGGAACGTGCGGCGGCGGGTTGTTGTGGCCGATGGCCGGAATATCACCGGAAGCAGGAGCGACGCTTTCATGCCCCGGCGCAGGCCAGATCAGGGCCACGGTCTCGGCCAGATCGCCCACATAATGGTAGGACATGCGGAACAATTCCGGATCGGTGCGCTCCTCCACGAGGCCTCTGATCAGGCCGGGCTTGGCCTCCTTGAACATCAGCGCGCTCGTCATGGCGGCGAGCGCGTAGCCGCGGTCGGGATCGGGCGTATGGCTGAAGTAATCCATGAGCAGCCGCAGCTTCGCGTTGCGGCGCGACTCGAACATCAGCCGATCGAGGAGGGCGGCAAAACGGTTCATGCGGCGCCTCCATCGACGCCACCCGTTTCATCCTCCCCTTGAGGGGGAGGATCGGCTCGAAGAGCCGAGGTGGGGTGGGAAGCGCGACCTTCGTCGATGTTGGCGCTACCCACCCCACCCCGCTCGCCTTGCTCGCGACCCTCCCCCTCGAGGGGAGGGTGGGGGCCTTCCTCCACCTCGCCTTCATCGCCATAGCCCAACATATGCAAAGGGCGCGCCTTGATGCCGTGGGTCGTGCACCAATGGACGAGGGCGTCCTCCTGGCCGTGGGTGACCCAGACCTCGCCCGCACCGGTGTCCTGGATCGTGCGGCACAAATCGTCCCAGTCGGAATGATCGGAGATCACGAGGGGCAGCTCCACGCCCTTCTGCCGGGCCCGGGCCCGCACCCGCATCCAGCCGGAGGCGAAGCACGTCACCGGATCGGGAAAGCGGCGCGACCAGAGGTCCTGGATGGAGGAGGGCGGGCAGATCACGATGGCGCCCGCGAGCTTCGAGCGCTCTGTGGCCACGACCTTCGGCGTCTCGCCCAAGGGCACACCTTCGGATTTATAGAATTCCGTCAGYCGCTCCATGGCACCATGGAGATGGATCGGCTTATCGTAGCCTTCCTCCCGGAGCAGGGCCATGACCCGCTGTGCCTTGCCCAGCGCATAAGCGCCCACGATATGCGCGCGTTCGGGAAAGAGCTCGACAGAAGCGAGAAGCTTGCGCACCTCGTCCCGCGTGTCCGGATGTCGAAAGACGGGTAGGCCGAAAGTCGCTTCAGTAATGAATATATCGCAGGGCACGACCTCGTAGGGCAGGCAGGTCGGATCCTCCGCCCGCTTATAATCGCCCGAGACCACGACGCGGGTGCCACCGGCCTCGATGGCGATTTGCGCCGAGCCCAGCACGTGGCCGGCAGGCGTGAAGCGCACCGTCACGTCGCCGAGGCGGATGCTTTCACCAAGGCGCGCCTCTTGAGTTGAGCCCGCGAAGTCCTCGCCATATCGCACGCCCATGATCAGCAGCGTTTCGCGCGTCGCCATGACGGAGCGGTGGCCCGAGCGGGCATGGTCGGAATGGCCGTGGGTGATCAGCGCCCGCTTCACGGGGCGGACCGGATCGATGTGAAAGTCGCCGAGGGGGCAGTAGAGCCCTTGCGGGGTCTGGGTGAGAATGTCGGTGGAGCGCAACGCCATGGCCGAGGATATAGGGTGTCAGGATGATATGTCAGGTTTGGGAACGCGGCGTTCGTCTTCGCTGTTCCGGCTGGCCTGCCCGACGTCGCCTTGGCATTGACAGCGTTTCGCGTCTCGCTCATGGCAGAAGCCATGCCGCTGACCTCGACATTCCGCTCCTCTGGCGATCTCATCGCTGATCGCCGTTACGACTATGCCAGTGCCGCCTTCGAGGAGCGTGACTTCGAGGCCGCCGCCGATCTGGCGCGTCAGGTGCTGGAGCTCACACCCGGCTTCGCGGCGGCCCATGCACTGCTGGGTCGGGCGGCTGCCGAGCTGGGCTTGCGGGAGGAAGCGGTTGGCGCTCTGCGCAAGGCCCTGGAGATCGAGCCCGAGAATGCGCTCGGCGTGCGCCTCGACTTGGCCAAGCTTGGAGCATTGTCTCCCGACGAGGCGATCACGGATGGCTATGTGCGCGCGCTCTTCGACGATTACGCCCCGAAATTCGACCTCCACCTGACCAAGAGCCTCGGCTATCGCGGTCCCGAACTGATCGCGGATGCCCTGCGCCATGCATGCGCGAAGCAGGGCAGGGATTTCCGGTTTGGGCTCACCCTCGACCTCGGCTGCGGCACGGGCCTGATGGCGCAGGCGCTGGCGGGTTTGTGCGCCTCCATCGAGGGCGTCGATCTTTCGCCCCGCATGCTGGAGAAGGCCGAGAAGACGAAGCTTTACGCCGCGCTCCATGAAAGCGAACTGGTGGGGTTTCTTGAAGGACGACGGAACAGCGAGGCCGATCTTGTCGTCGCGGCGGATGTGTTCGTCTACATGGCCGGGTTGGACCCGGCGTTCCGCGAAGCGCTAAGGGTGCTGAAGCAGGGAGGCCTGTTCGCCTTCACAGTTCAGGCCCATGAGGGCGCGGGTTTCGTCCTCGGCGACGATGCCCGCTATGCCCACAGCGAAGCCTATCTGCGTGGACTTGCGAAAGCTGCGGGCTTCGTCGTGGTGGTGCTTGAGAGAGTGTCGACCCGGGAAGATCGCGGCAGTCCGGTTCCCGGGCTTCTCGCCGTCATGCAGCGTTGAGGCCTTACTCCGCTGGCTTCGTCGGATGCGGGGCGTTCTCGTAGCAGCCGACGACTGATTGATCGAAGTCGATGACCGATCCCGTCATCATGCCTGATTCCGAGCTTGCGAGGAACGCCACCGCGCGTGCCACTTCCTTCGGATCGAGCAGGCGGCCGAATGGCTGCTCTTTCTCGGCCTTCTCGAGCCAGCCATCCTGGGCGCCATGGTAGAGCCGTACGATCCGGTCCTCGCCCGGCGTGTTCATCCAGCCGATGTTCAAGGCGTTCACGCGGATGCGCCAGGGCATGAGGCTGAAGGCGGCGTTCTTGCTCAGCGTCGCCAGCGCGCCCTTGGAGCCGCAATAGGCCGAAATGAAGGGCTGGCCGCCATGGGCCGACATGGACAGGATATTGACCATCGTGCCCTCGGTCTTCTCGCGCCGCATGATCTTGGCGGCTTCCTGCATGAGGAAGAAGGGCGCGCGGACATTGACCGCGAACATGCGGTCGAACAGCTCCGGCGTCGTGTCGAAGATCGTGCCGCGATCCGTGATGCCGGCGGCGTTCACCAGCACGTCGACACGCCCGAACGCGCTGTCGGCCTTCGCCGTGACCTTGCGGGCATCGTCCACGTTTTCGAGATCGGCCTGCACGAATTCCGTACGGCAGCCTTGTGCCGTGATGTCTCGCGCCACGGCCTCGCCGCGCTCCGCGTTGCGCCCGCAGATCACGAGGCCGGCGGCGCCCCGCTCGGCCAGGGTCCGGGCGATGGTCTCGCCGAGGCCTTGGGTGCCGCCGGTCACGACGGCGATGGCGTTCTGGAATTGGGATGCTGACGTCATGGTTATCTGCCCTCTGTTTCTTTCTTGGTCGGCGTGGGGCCGAGATGAATCGATATCCGCGATAATAGCAAGCCGGCAAAGCACTGTTTTCACATCCGAAAACACGCTCGAGTGGCGAAACCTTTGCCCTCGCCTTATCTTTAAGACTGCATGTCGAAAGCGCCCGCGTCTCTTCTCCCGAAAATCTTTCGTGACTGGTTCGCAAGCCGTGGCTGGGAGCCGCGCGAGCATCAGTTGCAGCTGCTCGCCAAGGCCAAGAAGGGCAAATCCGTTCTTCTCGTGGCCCCGACCGGTGCGGGCAAGACGCTGGCGGGTTTCCTGCCAAGCCTCGTGGAGTTGGCCGAGGCTGGCAGCAAGGGCAAGCCTAAGGCTAAGGAGAAGCGGGGACTTCACACCCTCTACATCTCGCCCCTGAAGGCGCTGGCCACCGACATTGCCCGCAATCTCGAAACGCCGGTCGGCGAGATGGGCCTTCCCATCCGCATCGAAACCCGCACCGGCGATACGCCCTCCCACAAGCGCGCAAGGCAGATCGAGCGCCCGCCGGATATCCTGCTGACCACACCGGAGCAGCTGGCGCTCCTGCTCGCCCATGCGGAGGCGCGGGAGTTCTTCAAGGACCTGCGCCGCGTGGTGCTGGACGAGCTGCACTCCCTCGTTACCTCGAAGCGCGGAGACCTGCTGTCGCTCGGCCTTGGGCGGTTGTTCACGCTGGCACCGCAGGCGACGGCGGTGGGCCTGTCGGCTACAGTACGCGAGCCGGACGATCTACGGCGGTACTTGGTGCCACAACGCCAACTCTTCACCTCCCCCTCGAGGGGGGAGGTCGCGCTGCAAGCGCGGGAGGGGGTGGGAAACTCCACATCTGGGAATGTCGCGCTGCCACCCCACCCCGACCTATCGGTCGACCCTCCCCCT
>NZ_JBFUMH010000180.1:0-10302 GCF_054049475.1 Microvirga sp. P5_D2
CCATCGGGATCACCGGCACAAGCCCGGTGATGACGCGCGGTGGGGTGGACCGGGCGCCTTAAATCGCCTTGCCCAACCGCCCGGCTAAATCCTGAATGAACTGCCACGCCGTGCGGCCCGAGCGCGCTCCCCGCGTCGTCGCCCATTCCAGCGCCTCGGCACGAATGGTCTCCCGGTCGCCCTGCAGGCCCAGGTGATCCACGTAGCCAAACACCATGTCGAGATATTCGTCCTGGCTGCACTTGTGGAAGCCGAGCCACAGGCCGAAGCGGTCGGAAAGCGAAACCTTTTCCTCCACGGCCTCGCCGGGATTGATGGCGGTGGAGCGCTCGTTCTCCATCATGTCGCGGGGCAGGAGGTGTCGGCGGTTGGACGTGGCGTAGAAGATTACGTTGTCTGGCCGCCCCTCGATGCCGCCTTCCAGAACCGCCTTTAGGGACTTGTAGGAGGTATCGTCCGCGTCAAAGGACAGGTCGTCGCAGAAGATGATGAAGCGATGTGGGTCGGCGCGCAGGAGTCCCATGAGGTCGGGCAGGGTCTC
Source organism: Microvirga sp. P5_D2 (assembly GCF_054049475.1). Lineage (NCBI taxonomy): Bacteria > Pseudomonadati > Pseudomonadota > Alphaproteobacteria > Hyphomicrobiales > Methylobacteriaceae > Microvirga > Microvirga sp. P5_D2. Next base: position 542 of record NZ_JBFUMH010000180.1, read on the forward strand.
GATGTCCTCCCGGTGGATCTCGATGAGCTTGAGGGGAAGGGCGCCGGAGGCCCTCAACGCATTGATCTCCGCATGGACAGCCTTCACCAGGGACGACTTGCCCATCCCACGCGCGCCCCAGAGCAGGGCGTTGTTGGCCGGCAGGCCCTTGGCGAAGCGCCCGGTATTCTCGGCAAGCTGGTCGCGGACCCGGTCGATGCCCCTGAGCAGGGTCATCTCGACCCGGTTCACCTTGGGCACCGGGGAGAGCCGGCGCCCCGCCGCGTGCCAGACAAAGGCATCGGCGGCTGGCAGGTCGGCCTGGGCAATGGCGGGTGGCGCGAGGCGCTCCAGTGCGTCTGCGATACGCTTCAGAACGCTCAAGGATTCGGGGGAGGTGAGGTCGGCAGGCAGCTGGGACATGGATCAAGAACCGGTGAAGAGCCTGTGATTAGCGCAAAAAGGCGCCCCTGGTCTATGCATCAGGCTTGGGAAAGGCCTCCAACTTCATTGATTTCGCGGAGTCGATGGGTATAGTCCGGCCACTTCTAATCCCGTCTGGCGCGGGTGGGCCCCCATGAGGCCCGCCTCGCGCCTTTATCCATGGAGAGCCGCTTGTTCATTTCCCCCGCCTTCGCACAAACGGCCCCTGCCGGTGGTGACATGATGTCCTTGATCRCCAATTTCGCGCCGTTCGTCCTTATTTTCATTATCATGTGGTTCCTGATCATCCGGCCCCAGCAGCGCCGGGTGAAGGCTCACCAGGAGATGATCAAGAACGTGCGCCGCGGCGACACCGTCGTCACCTCTGGCGGCATCATCGGCAAGGTTTCGAAGGTGCTCGAGGATTCGGCCGATATCGAGGTCGAGATCGCCGACAACGTGAAGGTGAAGGTGGCCCGTGCCATGATCTCCGAGGTCCGTACCAAGAGCGAGCCGGTCAAGGCTTGAAGCAAGTAAAGCCGGTCCTCGGGCCCTGAAAAGCCCTTGAGGACCGGTTCGCCGCGCTGATCGAAGCGCGGCAGCGTGTGTGAGAAAGGTTGAGCTGACGATGCTGCGCTTCTCGAAATCGAAGATCATCGCCACCATGGCGATCATCATCATCGGCCTTCTCCTGGCCGTGCCGAGCATGATGTCCCCTGATCAGCGCAAGGCATATCTGGCGGCTGTTCCCAGCTGGGTTCCATCCTGGCTGGTGCCGTCCCGCGCCATCGTTCTCGGCCTCGACCTGCAAGGCGGCTCCCACGTTCTGCTCGAGGTGGACAGCCAGGATCTCATGCGCACCCAGCTCAATACCCTGCGTGACGACGTGCGCCGCATCCTGCGCGACACCCGCGTCTCCTCGCAGAACGGCATTCAGCTGACCCCGCGCGGCGTTCAGATTCGCGTTCCCGATGCGGCCGATCGCGAGCGGCTCATGCCGCGTCTGCGCGAACTGGCACAGCCGACAGGCAACGCCATTCTCGGCCAGGCCGGCAACAATGCCATCGCAGTCGAATCCACGCCCGAGGGCGTGATCACGCTCAACTATACTGAAGCGGGCATCAACGAGCGCGTGCGCCGCGCCGTCGATCAATCCATCGAAGTCATCCGCCGCCGCGTCGACATGGGCGGCACGACAGAGCCGAGCATCCAGCGCCAGGGCGCGGATCGCGTTCTGGTCCAAGTGCCGGGTCTGCAGGATCCGCAGGAGTTGAAGGCGCGTCTGGGCGAAACCGGCAATCTCGAATTCCGCCTGCTGGCTCAGCCGGGCGCTACCGACGTGGACCAGCTCCCCATGGACGACATGGGCGGCCAGCGGGTTCCCGTCGAGCGCCGGGTGATTGCTGCCGGCGGCGACTTGACCGACGCCCAGCCTGCCTTCGATTCCCAGTCCCGCCAGCCCATCGTCAACTTCCGCTTCAATGTCCGCGGCGCGCAGCGCTTCGGTCAGGCGACCACGGAAAATCTCGGGCGGCAGCTCGCCATCGTTCTCGACAACCGCGTGATCTCCGCACCCACGATCCAGTCGCCGATTACCGGCGGCGCGGGCCAAATTTCCGGCAGCTTCACGGTGGAGCAGGTCAACAACCTCGCCATCCTGTTGCGGTCCGGTGCTTTGCCCGCCAAGCTCAATATCGTCGAGGAGCGCACTGTCGGCCCCGGCCTCGGCCGCGATTCCATCGAGGCGGGCAAGAAGGCTACCTATGTGGCGGCCATCTTCGTCGTGATCTTCATGTTCGCCACCTACGGCGTGTTCGGTCTCATCGCGAATATCGCGCTCTTCGTTCATGTGGGCCTCATTCTCGGCCTCATGTCCGTGCTCGAAGCGACGATGACGCTACCGGGCATCGCGGGCATCGTGCTCACCATCGGCACGGCGGTGGATTCGAATGTGCTGATCTACGAGCGCATCCGCGAAGAAGTGAAGGCGGGCCGTTCCATCGTCTCCGGCATTCAGGCCGGCTTCGACCGGGCGTTCGCGACCATCATYGATTCCAACAGCACCATGGCGATTGCCGCCGTGATCCTGTTCTTCCTCGGCTCCGGTCCCGTGCGCGGCTTCGCGGTCGTGTTCATTCTCGGCATCCTGACGACGGTTCTCACCGCCGTGACCCTGACGCGCATGATGATTGCGCTCTGGTATCAGTGGGTGCGTCCCAAAGTCCTTCCGTTCTAAGGAGTGAGTATCGTGCGCCTCATCCGGCTCTGGCCCGAAAACTCCCACTTTGACTTCATGCGCTTCAGGCGCTTCTCGTTCCCGCTGTCCGCCATCGTGTCGGTGGCGACGGCGATCATGCTTGTGACCATCGGTCTCAACTTCGGCATCGACTTCAAGGGCGGTACGCTCATGGAGATCCAGGCGAAGTCCGGACAGGCCAATGTCGGCCAGATCCGCCAGACCGCCGAGGGCTTCGGCTTCGGCGATGTGGAGGTTCAGGAATTCGGCACGACAGGCGAGGTCTCGATCCGCTTCCCCATCCAGTCGGGCGGCGAATCCGCACAGACCGCCGTGGTGCAGAAGGCGCGCGATACTTTCAGTAACGAATACGATTTCCGCCGCGTCGAGACCGTCGGTCCGCGCGTGTCCGGCGAGCTGGTTCAATCCGGTACCATCGGCATCGTGCTTTCGGTTCTCGCGGTTCTGTTCTATCTCTGGTTCCGCTTCGAGCGTGAACTGGCGGTGGCCTCGATCATCGGCACCCTGCACGACATCGTGCTCACCATCGGCTTCTTCGTGATCACGCGGCACGAGTTCAACATGACCTCGATCGCGGCGATCCTTACCATCGTCGGCTACTCGCTCAATGAGACCGTGGTGGTGTTCGACCGAACCCGCGAGCTGATGCGGCGCTACAAGACCATGCCGACGGAAGAGCTTTTGAACCTGTCGATCAACCACACCATGTCCCGCACGATCATGACGGCGGTGACCACGGCGCTCTCGCTGCTGGCGCTGGTGCTGTTCGGTGGTCAGGCGATCCAGGGCTTCGCCCAGGTCATGCTCTACGGCGTGGTGATCTGCACCTACTCGGCAATCTGCATTTCGTCGCCCATGCTGATCTATATCGGCCTGCGCAGCTCCGAGAGCGTGAAGGTATCGGAAGGCAAGGCCGTCGCAGCGGAGTGAGGCCATGAGCGCAAACAGAGTGAGGTCATGAGCGAAAACCGCCTCTACGATGGCTTCATTCCCGGACGTTACCCGTTCGATGCCTATGGCAACGGCGGGTTCCGCTTCGCGGATATGTCCCATCGTGGATCGGTTCTCGCGCTGCCTTCGGGCATCAAGGCTTGGCCGATTGCTTCCATCACCGAGCTGACCGACGAGGTGCTGGAACCGATCTTCACTGAAGCCGCCGAGATCGAGCTCCTACTTCTCGGCACGGGCGCCGATATCGCGGCGATTCCCAACGCCTTCCGCGAGCGGTTCCGCGAGGCGGGCATCGGCCTCGACGTCATGCAGACCGGGGCCGCAGCACGCACTTACAACATCCTTCTGGCCGAAAACCGCAAGGTCGCCGCCGCGTTGATCGCCGTTGGTTGAGATGGCCGAAGCACAATCCAACTTCGCGCATTGCGAAGCGCTCGTTCGCGAAGCCGATCCCGACCGTTATTGGGCAAGCCTCTTCGCGCCGGAAGACAAGCGCGGTTATCTCCACGCGCTCTACGCCTTCAACTACGAGATCGCCCGCGTGCGCGAATCCGTCCGCGAGCCCATGCTCGGAGAAATTCGCCTGCAATGGTGGCGCGACGCACTCCAGGGCGAGGCGAGGGGCGATGTGCGGGCCAATCCGGTCGCGGCAGCCCTCGACGAAACCATCGTCAAGTTCCGCCTGCCTCGGCAATCCTTCGTGGACCTCATCGACGCGCGGATGTTCGATCTCTACGACGATCCCATGCCTAACTTGAACGATCTCGAAGGCTATTGCGGAGAAACGTCATCGAGCCTGATCCAGCTCTCCAGCATTATCCTCAATGACGGCAAGGACCTCGGCACGGCGGATGCGGCGGGCCATGCGGGCGTCGCCTATGCGATCACCGGCCTGCTCCGGGCCTTTCCGATCCATGCGCGACAGGGACAGCTCTATGTTCCGACAGATCTTCTCGCGCGTCACGGCGTGGTGCGCGACGACGTGGTAACCGGGCGCGGCGGGCCGGGGCTCAAAGGCGCGCTCGCCGATCTGCGCGCCGTCGCCCGCAGGCATCTCGACCATGTGCGGACACTTCGCCCGAAGATCCCTTCCGCCGCCGAGCCGGCCTTCCGCCAACTCGCCCTCGTGGAGCCGTATCTCAAAGCCATGGAGCGGCAGGAATACGACCCGCTCCACACGCCGGTGGACCTTCCGCAATGGCGGAAGGTCTGGGCGCTCTGGCGCGGGCCGTTTTAAAAGCGCAACTACTCCGCCGCAGCCGGCATTTCGCCCGCAGCCATCCATGCGGAGAGATCCTCGCGCGCGCGATCCGTCAGCATCTTTTTCTTCGCAATCGTCTTGGCCGCGCCGCGCAGGCGCTTGCCGTCTTCCGCTTTCGGAGCGCGGTCGAGGGGCGGGAAGAGGCCGAAATTCACGTTCATCGGCTGGAACGAGCGCGGGCCTTCATCGATGGTCTCGATGTGCCCGCCCGTGATGTGGTTGATGAGCGCGCCGAGCGCCGTGGTGTGTGGCAGGGGCTGAATGGGGTGGCCCAGCCGCTCGGCAGCGGCGAAGCGGCCGGTCATGAGGCCCACAGCCGCGCTCTCCACATAGCCCTCACAGCCGGTGATCTGCCCGGCAAAGCGCAGGCGTGGCATGGCCTTCAGGCGCAGGGTCGGATCGAGGAGCTTCGGCGAGTTCAGATAGGTGTTGCGGTGAATGCCGCCGAGACGGGCGAATTCGGCATTCTCCAGGCCGGGGATCATACGCAGGATGCCGGTCTGTGCGCCGTATTTCAGCTTCGTCTGGAAGCCGACCATGTTGAACAGGGTGCCGAGCGCATTGTCCTGGCGCAGCTGCACGATGGCATAGGGCTTCACATCAGGGTCGCGAGGATTGGTGAGACCCACCGGCTTCATGGGGCCGTGGCGCAGAGTTTCGCGGCCACGCTCGGCCATGACCTCGATGGGTAAGCAGCCGTCGAAATAGGGGGTGTTGGCCTCCCACTCCTTGAACTCGGTCTTGTCGCCCTCGATCAACGCGTCGATGAAGGCCTCGTACTGCTCCTTGGTCATGGGGCAGTTGATGTAGTCCTTGCCCGTGCCGCCGGGGCCGACCTTGTCGTAGCGCGACTGGAACCATGCGACGTCCATGTTGACGGACTCGCGGTAGACGATGGGCGCGATGGCATCGAAGAAGGCAAGCGACGTTTCGCCGGTCAATCCGAGGATTGCTTCTGCAAGGGCAGGTGAGGTGAGGGGGCCGGTCGCGACGATGACGGAAGACCATTGCTCTGGCGGAATGCCGGCCACTTCGCCACGCTCGATGGTGATGAGGGGGTGTGCCTGAAGCGCTGCCGTGACCGCATCCGAGAACCCGTCCCGGTCTACGGCCAGCGCGCCGCCGGCGGGCACCTGGTTGGCATCGCCCTTGGCCATGATGAGCGAACCGAGACGGCGCATTTCCTGGTGGAGCAGGCCGACCGCATTGGTTTCGGCATCGTCGGAGCGGAAGGAATTGGAGCAGACGAGCTCGGCCAGCCCTTCCGTCTTGTGGGCATCCGTGCCGCGCACCGGGCGCATCTCGTGAAGAATGACGGGAATGCCGGCTTGGGCGATCTGCCAGGCCGCTTCCGACCCCGCGAGGCCGCCGCCGATGACGTGAATGGGTTCAATCGTGCTCATGGGCACGAAGTAGCGAGCGAATTTGCTCCAATCAAGGAGAATTCGGCTTAAGGATCGGCCAAGCGAAGTGCCCGCCTCTCATGGGGAGAGGCGGGCGGTCGCGATCAAAGCAGATAGAAGTCCGAAACGGACAGGGCCGTACCAGCCTTCAGGCTGGCGAACTGCACCGCAGCGCCGGCTCCGTTGCCGTCGGCATCGTAGAAGAGTGCACCGGTCTCCTTGTCGTACACGATGCGGTCGTCGGCATCCTGAGCGCTTTTGCCAACGATGAAGTTCGAAGCGGCTAGCGCACTGATGAACTCCGTGCGGGGAGCCGCCTTTTCGAGCTTGTCGAACGTAACTTCGGTGGCAAGTGCGATCTTGTCGCCAGCTTTGCTATTGAAGTCGCAGATGCGATCAACTGCATCAAGATGCCCGAAACCGAAGATATCGGCGCCGGAGCCGCCCTTCAGGACGTCCTTGCCGGCTCCGCCAGTCAGCAAGTCGTTGCCGCCGCCGCCGTCGAGCACGTCATTGCCACGAGCACCTTTGAGATTGTCGTCATACTTGGAGCCAACCATGCGATTGTCTCCGTCGTAGGCCTTCAAAACAAAGCCCTCGCCCTGGAATTCCAAACCCATCGGCGAGTAGTTTTTAGTGCTGAACTTCTTGAAAGACATAATGTTCTCTTTGGTAACGAAACCTGCTCGTAATGCTGCAGGCTTCACCATCTCACATTCCGTATCAGTTATTGTAATGAGATAACATGACACATCTCTCCGATCATGGAGGGGGCGGCTCGCGACATATGTCAGGTGTAACGGATCAAGAGAATCGAGGCGGGAATTCTTCAGCTTCAGACGGTGTACAGCGAAGGGCTCAGCACAAAAGAAAACGCCCGCTGGAAGCGGGCGAGAACCATTGCTGCAGTGCAGCTATTTTTTAGGCGATAGCGTTCTGACGGGCGACGCTATCGATCTGGAAGCGCGAGATGCCGAGATCGTCGAGCTCGCGGTCGGAGAGCATGGAAAGCTCACGAACGGTGTCGCGATAACGCATATAGGCGCGGACTTTAGAGAGGATGTAGGACACGAACATTGGGATACTCCATCAGTTGACCGGCCCCTGTGACCGGTGGCCTTTGCTCTTGTGTGTGCAATGCAGCATATAAGGCCGTGGGCCTCAAAAGAGGAGTGGTAATAATGTAGGTCTGTTATGCTTTAGTAGCATAGCACCCTAATGCCAAGTTAACGGACCTGTTCGGCGAGCATGGCGCAGGCCCCAGCTCTAAGCGAAACAACCCCGGCCAAGGCCGAGGCTGCTGAAATAGGTGAGGCCGCCAGAGTGTTAGAGTACGTAAAAATCGAACTTCGTCAGGGACAATCCGGCTTTCACCTGGGCGAATCTGATCGCGGACAAGCCGCCGACGCCGTCGGGATCGTAGAGCAGGGTGCCGGTCGATTTCTGGTAGAGGATGCGGTCGCTTGAATCGAGCGCCGCCGAGCCGAGCCTGAAAGCACCCGCCGAGAGCCAGCCATCACGGCCGACGCGGGTGAAAATCTTGTTGTCGAGCATGATCGTGTCATCGGCCGGCCGAAAGTCGGTGATCGTATCGATATTGCCGGTCGAGGGCGTGGAGTCGAATACAAAGTAATCCTTGCCCGCGCCGCCGGAGAGCGTGTCCCGGTCCAGGCCGCCGCTTAGATAATCGCTGCCGAAATCGCCGACCAGGAGGTCCCGGCCTGTGCCGCCGTAAAGGTCGTCATCGCCGCTTACGCCGTAGAGCTTGTCGTTTCCGGCATCGCCAAAGAGGATATCGTCGTTGCCATAGGAATAGATGGCATCGTTGCCGTTGCCACCGCGGATCACGTCCGCATAATCGTTGCCGTAAAAGGTATCGCTGTTGCCGTTCAGCGACATGTACCAGGCATAGCCCGAGAGCTCGTCCACATTCGTATAGAGATCCAAGTCCTTGATGGACAGAACGGCTGCGCCGGCATTCTCATAGAGCAGGTCGTCGATGATGATGTCGTAGCCGTTGCTCCAATACCAGGCGCGATAGCTGTCCACCTGGGCGCTGCCATAGACATCGTAGATCGCCAACTGGCCATCGTCGTAGGCCACCTCCGTATCGATCAAGGGGTTCAGCCCCACGAACGTCCAGCCGGAGCTGTCGGTGTTCGTCATATTGAAGCCCGCACCTGCGGCGTTGAAAGCTTGAAAGATGGCCATGGCGGCGTTGTTCCTGATGAAGTAGCGAACAGGAATTAGCCTATAGGAATGAATGTGAACTTAAGCTGCACAGTGGCGATGGAAAACGTTAAGCTGAGCGGGAGGCAGCACCGGCGATGCTGTTGCAGGATGAATATGTATTCATAAAACTTGTCAAAGTATAAAACCAAATAGTTGTTTTAAAGCTGGAACTTGATCTCTGGGCGTGGCGTTCTCAGTCCACCTTTTGACTTCGGTGGAGTAAACGTCATGAAGAAAATCGCCCTTGGGGCAGCCTTGCTGCTGCTCAGTACGACGGCTTATGCCCAAACCACGACGAGCCCGAACGCGAATGGTTCGTCCTCGTCCTCCAATTCTGAGATGATGCTGCGTCAGCAGGGCAGCCGTCAGTCGGAGAGCACGATTGGCTCGACCCGCACGAATGCGCAGGTGAATACCCGCGAGCAGGGCAGCACCCGTGTTGGTGTCRGCATTGAGACCCGCGAGCGTAGCGGCGTCTCCGTTCGCTCCCGTACCGTGCGCGAAGTCGAGGAGCCGAGTGTTTCGGTAACCCGCCGACGCAGCGTGACGACTTATGAGGAACCTGAGACCGAGATCCGCCACACCATCGTCAAGAAGAAGCCGGTCGCCAAGAAGGTCTCCGTCAAGAAGACGAAGAAGGTTGCCGTGAAGAAGCGCCGCTATCATGTCGTCRAGGAGCCCGTGGAGGTTCGCCGTCGCACCGTGCGCCGCTACGAGGAAGTGAACGAGCCGAGCGTGACCGTGAATCGCCGCACGACGGTGCGCAGTACGCGTGATGTATCGCCTTCCGTCGGTATCTCTGTTGAACAGCGTCGGAACATCAGTGGGACGACCCGCAGTTCGAGCGATGTGAACGTTTCAAGCTCGCCTTCGACGACCGGTTCGGTCTCGACGCGCAGCACGACGAGCGGAAGCGATGCTGCCAACGCGAACTCAAGCAACGCGCGCAAGCTGCCGATTCAGCAGCAGGGTGGATCCTCGTCCGATACGAACAAAACGATGGGGCAGTAATCACGCATTCCTGTCGCATGCGAAAGGGGCCGATTTCTCGGCCCCTTTCGTTTTGAACGCGGTGGGCTCATGCGTTTTCTATTATTGTGCAAAACGAGCATGCCGCGTTGAGGATTATTTTAATTGCGCTCAAGCTCAACAAAGATGTGATTCCAAGCTCAGCTTGCAGCAGAAAGATTTCCACATTTATTTGGAAAACAACAACAGGATAATCGAAACTTTGTCTGAATGTTCGCGTTAGCCC